>NZ_QQPQ01000027.1 GCF_003346715.1 Oceanispirochaeta sp. M1 | reverse complement strand
GGAGGCAGAGATCGTCAATGCTGACAGAATCTGATTTATATTGAATGGCACCCAGAACCTTGTCTGATCTGATAACTCCATAAGGAACAAGAAAATCCGGTAAGATTCTCTTTGTATATTGCTTTTCAAGTCTTCTAGCGGACTCGCAAATTATGACGATAATCCGTATCCGTTTATTTTCCCCGGTTTCCGGATCTCTATAGCTCCGAGATGGGTAGGCATGTACAGTGAGGGGGTGGATTGTATTGCATAACAAACATGGTTTTAATTTAAATTCCTGAATACGTGCTGCCCGGAAATCTTGAAGTGAGTAGATAAATGCTGTACCATATTCTCAGTTTTATTTTGTAGAAGATGCTCGGGTTCTATTGGCGTAGAGAGCATCTTCTTTTTTTTTCTGTCAACGACAGGAACTTCATAAAGTCTTCAAATAATACTTCATCCTGTCAAGTTTGTGAATAATCCGGAAACGTCAGCTGGCGGGGAACACCATAATGAGATGGTCAGATCCTTATGATTTTGATCAAACATGTAAACACCGATGGGAAGCCTTTTAATAAGATTTGAGAAAAAGAGAACACGGCTTTTTAATTTTCTTCTACCCAATTCAATTTCTGTATTGTTATGAATAATGAGAATACATTGATCAATATTTCCTTCAGGTCCATACTCTGGAATTACAGTAATATCAAAGAATGAAATCTGTCCGAGATAGTAAAAACTGTAGTTACTTCGTACAAGTTCTCCCGTTTCCAGACAATTATTAACGGCATCTTTTAACGGATGAAGATCATCAATGAACAAATCCTCAATACTGATTCCTTTCAATTCAACTATATTAGAGTTATACAATAGGTTGAGTGATTTAAATGACTGATTTGAGTAAACTAGTCTCTTCTTACTATTGATGACTGCAATTTGGTTATGAATATTATCAAGTATTTTTACATATGAAATACTCATGGGACTACTTCCTTATCTTTAATTGTAATCATATGCAGATGATAATCAATTTAATAGGAAATTTTTGATCAATATTGTCTGCTCACAAAGGAGCAGATAATATTGAACACATTGAATATATAAATATTTGTTAATCCGTATGTGCCGGAGAGAACAAATCATTCTCTCTATAAAACAACCACTCAATATCTTCTGGTCTGTCAGTGCTCACAAATTCTTTTCTCATCCGGATTTCATTTTTACCATTTAATGAAAAATAGTATCGAACCCCATGGACTTCTTCTGATACTAATTCACCTAATATTTGTTGGCATTTCAGATTCAATTCTGATTTATAACCCTTAATATTGACAACTAGAAGTCCTTCTCTCTTCATTATTGAAAGAGAATCATAATCCCCAGAATCAGACCAATAAATATAAGTCCCTTCAAATAAAGTATTAGAAGGGTAGGCATGAAGGTTTGTGATAGAGACTAAAAATAAGAACAATAACGATTTCAAGGGGCACCTTTCCAATTTAATAATCTGTTATTTATAAATGGGATTACTATCTTTGTTGAATATAAGATCCAAGTAGACAGAAATCAGTTTTTAAACAGTGAATCTTAATACGTTTATATTCGGATTACAAGGTGCTGAGATAATCAAATCCTCCAGCAACAATCAAAATGATTACTCCTGAAATAACTGCCTTCAAATTTGAAAAAGAGGGTGGATGACAAGGATAAACAGAGCCGATGGGGAAAAACAGGAAGCTATTAAGATCTCCGAAGGAGAACGGATCTAGTTGGAGAACGAAGCAATGGGAAAGGTAATGGCTATACTGAAAGTAGCCACAGCCGCGGGGATCGATGAGATATCCAGGGTTGTAGATCAGCCGGGAGGTAAGGAGGTGGTTTTCACCGGAATATCCAGCGTATCGTCTGTTTTGAAAAGTATCTTGAATTTTACAAAAGATCCAACTGTATAATATATGCTGTCAACCTGGTAAATAATTATTGACCGGGTTGATTTTTTAGGGGGAGGTAGGGTTTATCCAACCTGTATCCTGATGGAGTACGAAGAATACAAAGAATTGCTTGATTATGGAAATATGCTATTCAACCTCTATTTTAAGATCAAAAATAGCTTTACCTGAGAAGAATCTGATTATGGGTTTATTTTCACCTTTTTTAAGTGCAAGTAATTTAACAGCATTTGGATTATCCAATCGCTCAATTTCAATCTTTGATGAATTTTGCTCTGAAATTACTGCATATTCTATGTCATTTGGTAATATTTTCTCAGTAATCGTGTCGTATTTTGTACTCATATTTTTATATTTCAGTCTTTGATATAATAGATGAATGCGGATTTCACACATCGCATTCTTTTTTATTATCAATGTATGATCGCCGTTTTTCTCATTCACATCTATAAATGAAACTGAATCAATTGTCAGCTTTAATGAAGTCGCGATGGTTGAGTAATCCACAACATTTACTAATATAGTATCACTCAATTCTTCTTTTCCCTGTCTATTTAATCTTTCCTCTTTTGTAAGTTCAAAATTTCTCTTATCTGCCTGTATCTTTATAGAATGTAAACCAGGTACTAAACCTATGACTCGACGACAGTTGTAAGGGTCACACTGGGGATGGTGAGGTTTATATTCACCAGACTCTCGGGTAATCTTCAAAGGTTTTTCAGGGGTAATAGTAAATGTGTAAGAAAATCGAGAGGAATATATTTTCTCTCCTGAATCCTTCTCAGTTTTAGTCATCGTAGGATTGATAAGCTCATTTTTTTTATTATATACATGTATGAGAAATGCATTCTCAGGTAATTTCAATTCAGGTCCCATCATGCCTGTACCAAGCCAAATATCTTCTTCAACATAGTTTACTGGAATCGTAAGACATTTGGGTATTACTTCTATGAACGATGGAATATCATCTCCACTATTCCCTGTTCTTTCAACAGGTTTTCTATCTGCTGCTAATATAGGATTTCTATTTGAACATACTATTTCTGGATTTTCTGAAACAGTATGTGAATAGCCACCAGATATTATTATTACTTTTTCCATAAACACTCCAAATTATAGTTATAAAGGAATCATCTGTTCAATATTAAAAATATTATATCACATGGATTATGGACACATTATTTAAAATAATAATGATTAAATATGGATTAAAATCCCTTGATTGACACTATAAATACCAATATTTTATGGCATCCAAATTGTTACTAATCTTGATGGTCTCTTCCGGGAGCTGGGGATTTTACATCAGGCCAGATTCCTTTTACAGGAACAGGATTGCCTCTAATCCAGTATGTCTCTAATATTGCAGCTTGAATAAAAAAGGCAGTAATTAATACTTATGACTCCAGAGCAGGTTGTGAAGGGCTCTCAATATCTCACAATTTCTCTCTCTTTTTACTGTATGTAAATTACTTATACAACTACATTATTGATACTATAATAATTAATAAAACTGCTACAGTTTTTATTGTGAGTGGAAACTTAACGCAATGGGAAAACTTGCCGATAATTGAAAAGGAGGTTCTGAATGAAGGCTAATGCTGATTTTCCTACTATCAATGAAAAAAAAGCTGAAGGGATAAGTCCCGGGGGCGTACCTTATAAAGTTCTGGTAGTTGATGATTCCATGTTTGTCCGTAAACAGATCAGTCAGATTTTAACATCTGAAGGATTTAAAGTTATAGATCAGGCTGAGAATGGTGTAGAGGGGATTGAGAAATATAAAGAACATTCTCCAGGTATCGATCTGGTTACCCTTGATATTACAATGCCCAAGATGGACGGTGTTACAGCACTTGAGCATATCATGGCTTTTGATCCTGATGCCAAGATTATTATGATCAGTGCACTGGGTAAACAGGATCTTGTAAAGAAAGCACTTCTTGCGGGTGCAAAAAATTATATTGTAAAACCTCTGGATAGAAAAAAAGTACTAGAGAGGATTACAGCAGTTCTGGACTGAGGGAACTCTACAGTTAATTCCCCGGGAGATAAATCCCTCCTGGAGGGATAAGAGTTCTTTTACAGTCGTTCCAGGATGATTGTTGTAGTCAGGATTGAGACAGTTTCCAGGCATAAAAGGATTAAGGACATAGTCCTGACAGCCCTGCAGAAGTTCTGATAATTCATCCAGCATATCAATGTTTATATAATCTGAATGTACAGTTGTCCTGTATTGAGAAGGGATTTTCGACTCATTGATCAGTTTCATACTGCGCTTTATTATACTTTCAGCATCTGAGCAGAATGAAAAAGATGTGTAGTTGGATGGTATGGATTTTAGATCCATAGCAATAAAATCAGGCTTGTTCTCAGAATCAATCAGGGATTCCAGTCTTTCAGGAAGCATCCCGTTTGTATCAAGCTTTACGGATAGTCCCAATTTATTGTGGAACAATGCAATCAGATCGGATATTCCTTCATGTAAAAGCGGCTCCCCACCGGATATTACTACCCCTCCCAGGAGGGGAGCCCTGTTTTTTACAAAATCAATCACATCATCCCTGTTCAGCAGCTCTTCAGTCTTTCCCAGGGCAAGGTCAGAATTATGACAATAAGAACATCTCATATTGCATCCAGGAAGAAACAGAACAGTTGCAACTTTTCCCGGATAGTCTATAAGTGACGTCTTCTGAAGACCGATTGAATGGGGTAGATTCATTTAATCAGGCTGAAACAGATTCTAGTTTAAACAGATCAATAACATCACCGGGATGTCCAGTTCTAAATATTTCTTCTCCCTTTGAAGATCTGAAGATTACAGTAGGAGCTGCAAATACAAGATCTTCTGAGGCTGCTTCCATACCAGTTTCCATATCAACATTAATCTCTTCACCATCAAGGGAGAGCTGGTTCAGAACGTCTTTCATGGCAGGACAATTTGGACAGCTTGTACGATAGAAATAACTGTATCTGCTGATTTTCTTTGAGTTAATTGATGTAATGTCATTGATAATCTTATCAGTAACGGGAGAGAGCTCTTCAACAAGAACTTCTGTCTCCTTCTCAATTTTAGAGAAGGGGACTCTCTCTTTATACTCTTCTTTTTTACCGATGTTCCAGTTTTTTACTGATCTGTAATATCCGACAATTCTGGCATAAACCTCAGTAGTGGAACCTTCCACATGATTCAGGTCATCCTTCAATTTGGATATCTCCTGATCGATCTTAACAGCTCTGCTTTCTTTCATTTCTTCTCTCCCGCCAGTAATTCGGTTTTTTCAATTTCAAGTTCTTTGATTTTTGCCTTTATTCTCTGCTCTTCTTCTTCTTTACAGATAGGGCAGCTGAATTGTTCACCGCTTAGATAGCCATGGACTTTACAGATTGAGAAAGTCGGTGAAATCGTAAAATAGGGAAGCCGGTAATTTTGAGCTATTGTTTTTACAAGTTCCCGGCAGGCTTTCCAGTCATGGATGGATTCACCGAGAAATCCGTGAAATACAGTACCGCCGGTATACAGGGTTTGAAGATCATCCTGAAGATCCAGGGCTTCAAAAATATCCTGAGAATAATCAACAGGCAGCTGTGTTGAGTTGGTGTAGTAGGGATTGTCTGCTGTTCCGGATGCAATAATGTTGGGAAAATGTTTTTTATCGTGTCTTGCCAGTCTGTAGCTGGTACTTTCGGCAGGTGTTGCTTCGAGATTAAAAAGATCACCTGTTTTTTCCTGATAGTCAGAGAGTCTCTGTCTCATATGATTTAAAATTTCTGCGGCAAAACTATGAGCATCTTTATCTGTGATATTTTTTCCCATAAAGTTAAGAAGACATTCATTCATTCCAACAAGACCTATTGTTGAAAAATGGTTATTAAGATGAGAAAGATAGCGTTTTGTATAGGGAAAGAGACCTGCATCAAGCAGTCTGTTTACAACTTTTCTTTTTACAAGGAGTGAATCTCTTGCAAGATCCATCATCCGGTTAAGCTGCTCATAAAAGTTAGATCTGCTTGCATTCTGGAAGCCGATACGGGCCATATTGATGGTAACTACACCGATAGAACCTGTAAATTCATCTGAACCGAAGAGACCGCCGCCTCTTTTTCTCAGTTCTCTCTTATCCAGTTGAAGACGGCAGCACATAGAGCGTACATCTTCGGGATTCAGATCTGAATTGACAAAATTCTGAAAGTAGGGTGTTCCATATCGGGAAGTCATCTCAAAAAGCAGATGAGCATTTTCACTGTCCCAGTCAAAGTCTTTGGTCACATTGTAGGTCGGTATGGGGTAGGCAAAACCACGTCCGTTTGCATCTCCCTCGATCATAAGCTCTATAAAAGCCTTATTGATAAGCTGCATCTCATCGATGCAGTCACCGTAGCAGAAATCAAGTTCTTCTCCTCCTACAATTGCCTTTCTTTCCTTAAGGTCTGCAGGTACTGTCCAGTCCAGAGTTATATTGGTAAATGGGGCCTGGCTACCCCAGCGGGAGGGAGTATTGACACCAAAGATAAAGCTCTGAATGCACTGTTTTACAGTTTTATAGTCCAGGTTATCGGCTTTGACAAAGGGAGCAAGATAGGTATCAAAGCTGGACAGAGCCTGAGCTCCGGCCCACTCATTCTGCATAATGCCCAGAAAGTTGACAATTTGAAATATAAGAGTTGAAAGATGGCTTGCGGGTTTTGAAGTTATTTTTTCACTGACACCGCCAAGTCCTTCTGTAATAAGCTGTCTGATAGACCATCCGGCACAGTATCCACTGAACATGGACAGATCATGAATATGCATGGCTCCGCTGCGGTGGGCATCGGCTACATCTTTTGAATAGATATTTTTAAGCCAGTAGTTTGCTGTTATTGTTCCGGAGTTGTGGAGTATAAGTCCACCGAGAGAAAAATTGACATTGGCGTTTTCATTTACTCTCCAGTCTGACTGAGAGAGATAGCCGTCCATTGTATCATTGATATCCAGCATAAGTTTACGGGTATCTCTGATTGCCTCATGCCGGGCTCTGTACAGGATGTAAGCCCTGGCAATATCAACTTCATTACTCTCAATGAGAACTTTCTCAACAATATCCTGAATTTCTTCGACTGCAGGAGCAGAATTGGGATGACGATCGGACATAAAAACAATCAGATTGGCTTCTACATGCTTTGTCAGCTTGTCTGTTAATTCATTCTCTTTGCCGTTGACAGCTTCTACGGCTTTGGCAACTGCTTCTCGAATCAGAGATCTGTTGTAAGGAACAACTCTGCCGTCCCTTTTTACAACCCTCTGGATTACAGTTTCTACAGCAGTTTTATTCTGGGTTTCATCACCCAGGAATACCCGCCAGTCATTTTTCAGCTCCATTTTTCCCCTCCCAAGGAATAATCTTTGTTGTCCACCAATCGTTTCATATGTTTTTCAGTGTATCGATTATATTTACAAATTCTTCCACATTCTCAAAATGTCTATACACCGAGGCAAAGCGCACATAGGCAACCTTGTCCAGGGCATAGAGTTGGGTCATAACCATTTCTCCCAGTTCTATTGACTTGATTTCATGGCTGGACTTACCTCTGAGATTGGCTTCATCTTCTATATCATGAAGAATACTGTCCACTTTCATCTGGGAAACCGGCCTTTTTTCTACGGCTCTCTGAATACCCCGTTCCATCTTCTTTACATCAAAGGGCTGGCGGGTATTATCTTTCTTGATAACCATTAAGGGTATTTCTTCAACTTTTTCATATGATGTGAAACGATAACCGCAGGAAGCACATTCTCTCCGTCTTCTGATGGATGTACCGCTTATGTTCTGCCGTGATTCTATCACTTTATCGTCCATGTTCTCACAGAGAGGACATTTCATTAATTATCTCCACTACACTATATATGGGGCGCCATATGATGTGTTGATTTTCGTAATTATCAATATAGCACACCAAATATAGCTTTACAAGTCAGAAAACAGTGATTCATTAAAAAGATTCTTAAATATTTATTATTGATGTTACACCCATGGTATGTATAATAATAGTTGTAAAAAGGAGTACTTTATGCCTTTCAAATTAACTAAGAATACAATCGAGGAATTTCACAAAGAAATATTAAATAAATACGAAAAACGACCTTTTCTCTACTTCGTAGATGATGAACCCATCACTTATGGAGAGTATGGAGTCAGAGTTGAAAAATTACGTCAGAAAATGGCGAATAGCGGACTTCTCAAGGCAGATGCTGTTATTCTGCTTGGTCCCGCTTCTCCCAACTGGGCTATTGCCTTTATGTCTATAATGTCTGCCGGTTTAGTCGTTGTTCCTGTTATGGAGGATTTCCCTGCAACTGATATGGATCATATAATTAAAGATTCCGGGGCGGCAGCAGCATTTATTGCTCCCTCATACAAAAAAAAGGAAGGATTCCCTTCATTAAAAGATATGCTTCTGTTTTCACTGGATGACCTTGAAGTTCTGGATAAGGGGAAAAAGATAAAGAACAGACCCGCTATAACTGCTTTCAGTGATGATAATGGATATGTCGATTATAAGGCTGATGAATATGGCTGTTATCCTGTAGAACCATCGGATGTAGCTGAACTTCTCTATACATCTGGTACAACAGGCCACTCTAAAGCTGTAATGCTGACACATAATAATCTGGTTACCAATCTGTATCTGGGAACAGACCTGATTGATGACTGTTTTGATGAACAGGGTATTCTGCTCTCCCTGCTGCCCATGGCTCACTCTTTCGGATCAACATCAGCATTTCTCTCCACCATGTATAAAGGTCCCAGAATCTGTTTTCTTAAAAGAAAGCCTACTCCTGAATACCTTCAGATTGTTTTTCAAAAAGTAAGACCCACAATCCTGGGAGGAGTGCCTCTGATATTTGAAAAGATTTTTCAGAAAAAAATTACTCCCCTGATTGAATCAAAAAAAGTTCTTAAATGGGCGATTGAACACTCTTCTCTGGCACGTAAAGGCTTTTACAGAGTTGCAGGCAAGGGGGTACTGGATTATTTCGGAGGAAAACTTAAATGTATTATTATCGGAGGCGCCAACTTCAGCACTCAGGTCGAGACCTTTATGGTTGAGGGGAAAATACCCTATGTTCTGGGTTACGGCCTAAGCGAAACATCACCTCTGATAACTTTTTCTTCATTGCAGGACGCCCGATTCGGTTCCGTAGGGAAGGCTGTCCTGGATACTGAACTGAGGATAACAAATCCTGACAGTGACGGCACGGGTGATATCGAAGTGAAAGGTCCCCAGATCATGAAGGGCTATTACAGACTTCCTGAAGAGACAGCGGCAGTATTTACTGACGACGGTTTCTTCAAAACGGGTGACAGGGGATTTGTAGACGACGATGGCTATCTGTTTATCAGGGGCCGGAGCAAAAATGTAATTATCGGGAGTTCGGGAGAAAATATCTATCCCGAAGTAATCGAAATCATACTGGCATCCTATTCTCTGGTTGAAGAATCCATTGTTTATCTGGATGATGATAAGCTCACGGCTCTTGTTTATCCGGATCAGGAAAATCTATCAGTTTATTCCTCAACAGAGGATCAGAATTTTCTGGATGAGATGGAGCAGATAAGAAAAGATCTGAATCAGAAACTTCCTGTCAGTTCAAGAATTGTTAATTTCAAATATAGAACAGAAGCTTTTGAAAAGACTCCTACAAAGAAGATTAAAAGAGGTCTCTATATAGAAGGTTACTGAAAATGACCTACTGAGATTCAGTTTTATCCCTGATAAATTCATCAAAACGGATTGTCTTCTTAATGATCGTACGTTTTTTTATGTCTATATCCTCTTTATCCAGAACCAGATCATAAGTGGAATTTCCCTTAAGAGCAGTTATTAGAAGATCAGGTTTGGAGTTTTTTGAGAAGACCAGAGGAATATTAAGAGGCATGGGGGGATTCAGTCCTATATAGATTCTACCTGACCTTAGATCCGGCTGTATCTCATATGGAAAAGGACAGTCATAGAGTACAAGGGGGGCATCCGATTTAAGTTCAAGAATTATCTCCTCCGGTTCAAGGAGGGATTCAATTGTGAGGTCTATGAGGCGGCGGTCCAGAAACTCATTACTCTCCCATATCGTTTCAAGGGATGATTCGATTACATCTCCCTGAATCCTCAGATTTTCTCCTCCGTCTTCAAGGGGAATAACCTTATCATTATGAATAATAAAACCGGAGCCCATATCATCAGTACTGCTGAGGCTGAGCTCCCTTATATTTCTATCCAGATTCATCACATCTTCAAGCTGTACTATCTGCAGATATCCCTTGTCATATGGGTTCAGCTGTGCTGAATAATAGATAAGGAAAGCCGTAGACAGTCCCAATGTAAATGTCATAAGCGCTGTTTTCGCCTCCTGTCTGCTCTTATCGTAATGATGATGATAGAAGCTGAGACTCGAGAGCTGACAGATAAAGGGGAGTGTCAAAAAGGTGAGAAGCCAGTTTCCTCTGACCCTTGAAAGGATGAAAAATTCGTAAACTCCCGTATAATCCCTGCTGAATAGAAAAATCAGTACAAGAAATTGAGGCAGTATTGAAAGAATCATGAAGAGGCGCTTCAACGATTTATTTCTGAAAGATACAAATAGAAATACTGAGATCAGACTCAAGAGCATGATAGGTGTAAAGGAGATACTGATAAACAAAACAATTACAAGATTTATCAGGGAGATAATAAAGGCAATATAGGAGTAGAAATGAGGATTTCTGGGAAAAGGGAGGCCTCTCATCACATTGATAAAAAGAATGGAGAGAAAAATGGCTCCTGAACCTTTCAGTAAAAAAAAGTAGAGAGGATAAAGTTCCCAGATAAATTTATATTCGAGAAATAGGAGAAGCTCTTCAAGCATCAGGGTAGTGAGCATAAAGAAAAGGAAACATAGAAAGATGATAACAGGAATCGTCCAAAGCTGCTTTCTGAACTTTTTGAAATTGAGTGAGATCCGTCTCTCTTGAAAAAGGGGAAACAGCATACTGAAACTGACAGCTATCATGAAAAACAGCAGTACCTGAATTTCACTTATATGGAATAGAACATCTCTCCGGAGGCCGACATAGATATAATGATTTTCCCACGTCTCTGGTATTCCCCCGGCAAGTTGAGTAAGCATATTATGCAGGTACTGAAAATATTGACCCGGATTGGCATCAATATCCGTTCCCTCAAGGCTGCTGGAAAGTAGACTGATTGAAGGGATGTCCTCATTTAAAAACTCACTGAAGGCCAGCTGTTTTGTATCCAGACCGGCTCTGTTGATCAAAAGAGCCGTACTGTCGATCCGGTATTCCAGTCCCGCCTGCTGCAGAGCCTCCCGATTCTCCTCCATAAACCATTCAGGTGTATTCAGGTATTCCATGCTCCCGAAAATTTCAGGTAGCATTTTGTTGTCACTGAGATTCAGATAGAGAAGGGCCGCTGGATTGCTGAAGCTGTAATTGTTCAGAAAGTTATGAGAGCCCAGGAATCCTCTGGAGATAGTATCACCGCTTGTAAATATGAATGTCAGACTCAGGGCCGGCTTTCTTTCACTCCATTCATTGATAAAACTGAGAGCCAGTGCGGGATTCATCGCCGTTTTTCCGCTCTCTTCATAGGAGTCCACAGCCGCTGCAATGATAAATTCATCCTCAATTATCCCGGGAATCCTCACGATAAGGTTTTGGGAAAAGGAGTGTCTGTCTTCAACATCATCAAGAGACTGTTTCTCAAAGGATATATCTTTTGAGATCAGATAATCTTCAATGAATGAAAAAACCGCCTGCTCTTCATCAGATCCTTCACTGCGTTGATCCATTGAATAAATCAGCGCTTCGGTTCTGTGGAATAAATCCAGAGTATCGGGCTGCAATGTTTCTGAAAACAGTGAGATTGGTATAAGAATCAGGAAGGTCAGGATCAATAAAGCTCTAGGCATATCCTTAGAATAGGAAAAAGACATGCTAATCGTCAATAAACTTTATTTATTTTTCACATTCATGTTATTATGGGCGAATGGAAATAATGTCCGAAATATTGAATCGAGTCTCAGCGGATTCTTTCCTGGAGACCCCAATACCGGAAGAATCATTACAGAATATTCTGAATGCAGGACGTATAGCTCCCTCAGCTAAAAACAGACAGCCTTGGCGTTTTATTGTCCTCAGGGATCCTCTTTTAAAAGAGAAAATCAAGGACAGCGCCTATGGTGATGAACGTTTTAGCCAGGCTCCCGTTGCCATCGCTGCCTGCACCACGAATATAGGCTACCGTATGCCTAACGGTGAACTTTCCTATCCAGTAGATCTCAGTTTTGCCATATCCTTTATGATGCTTCAGGCGGAGCATGAAGGCTTAGGGTCATCAGTTATCACAACATATAGAGAAGATGAAATCAAAAAAATACTTACAATACCCTATTCCATGAAGGTGCTTATGATGCTATTAATTGGAAAAACTGAAAAAAACGGAGATCGTGAGATCAGACTTCCTATGGATAGAGTAGTTTCATTTGACCACTGGTGATATTCTGATCAATAGACTGTTTAAGCAACATTACTACCTCTGCTTGAGAAGTCATAATAAATGAAAAAATTAAGGAGTTTTTAAATGGGTCACGCAAGGAATTTTTATGCAGGACCTTCTGTTCTGCCCGTATCTGTACTGGAAGAGATTCAGAAGGAAATGGTTGATTATAAGGGATCTGGTTTGTCGTTGATGGAAACAAGCCACCGATCGCCTGAATACAGTGAAGTACACTACAATGCAATTAATCTTTTCAAAGAGATATTCAGTGTTCCGGATAATTTCAAGGTTCTGTTTATCGGCGGCGGCGCCACCATGCAGTTTTCAATGATTCCCATGAATTTTTTAAGTGATGGAAGAAGCTGTGATTTTACTCTCACAGGTGCCTGGTCTAAGAAAGCTTATTCTGATGCGGTGAAACTTGGAAAGGTAAATGTACTTTTTGACGGTAAAGATGATAACTATTCTTCACTGCCGGATGCTTCAACTTTAAAAGTAAGTAAAGATGCTTCATATCTTCATATGACTTCCAATGAAACTATTGGTGGAATTCAGTGGAAAGACTGGCCCGATACAGGAGATGTTCCTATTATCTGCGATATGTCCAGTGATATTATGAGTCGACCGATTCCATTTGAAAAATTCGGCATGATCTATGCCGGAGCACAGAAGAATCTGGGTCCCAGCGGTTTTGCAGTTGTCATTATCAGAGATGATATGCTTGAAAAAGTTAATCCTGAAATAACTGCTTATCTGGATTATAGAATTCATGCTTCAAAGGATTCTCTTTATAATACCCCCCCTGTATTTCCTATTTATGCAATGAGCCTTGTACTTCAGAAAGTGAAGGATTCAGGCGGACTGGACGCTGTAGTAAAAAGAAATGCCGAAAAGGCAGCTCTTATTTATGGTGCTATCGACGGCAGCAACGGTTTTTACCGCTCTCCTGTAGAACCATCAATCCGTTCTGAAATGAATGTTGTTTTTACTATGGCATCAGAAGAGATTGAGAAAGAATTTGTAGCCGAGGCTAAAAAGAGACAAATGTACGGTCTTAAGGGACATGTAAGTGTAGGTGGTTGCAGAGCTTCTATTTACAATTCTCTACCCCTTGAAGATGTTGTTGCACTTGTTGACTTTATGAAAGAATTTCAGAAGGCAAAATCCTGATAAATCATGGATAAGTTGAATAAGGGCATCCTGCGACAACTGCAGGATGGCCGTAAATCATACAAAAATATTGCTGAAGAGCTTGAAGTTACCGAAAATACTGTCCGTTCCCGCGTACGCAGGATGGAAGAGATGGGTATTCTTGATATCAGCGGCCATGTGGATGCTGATAAGGTTGAGGATCTCCAGATCATTATGATCGGTATACGTACCAGTTCGATGGACTATATTGCCAAAGGTGAGGAGATCAGTAATCTGCCGGGTGTTATTTCAGTTGCCGTTGTTACAGGACGTTTTGATCTTATTGTGACTGTGGAACTGGCTGATGACAGGCAGATGCTGGACTTTCTTAAGAATGAACTGTCCGCCGTGGACAGCATTGAGGCTATCGAAACTTTTGTAATTTATAAGGGTTTCAACCTCAAGGTTCCTTATCTGCAATAATAGCTCTTATGACGCATAAAATAAGGAATGATGATGAATTATAAAGATAAACTGGCTGGCTGTGGTATAGCCATTCCTGAGATACTTCTGCCCCGGAAATTCGGCTCTCTCCAGAGCTGGTCTGTTGTAGCATGTGATCAGTTTTCTTCAGACCGGGAGTACTGGGAGAATGAGAAGAAACGGACAGAAGGCCGTGAGAGTACACTGAACATGATACTCCCCGAATGCTATCTGGATGAATCGGATGTTCGAGTTCCTGAAATCAATAAAACCATGAAAGAATATATTGATAAGGATGTCCTTGGTCCTGCGGGCACGGGATTTGTTTACTTGAACAGATCCACTCCATATGCTGCTAAAAGAAGCGGCCTAATGGTCGCCCTTGATCTGGAAAACTACAGCTATGAAATTGGAGCTGAATGCGGAGTACGTCCCACAGAGGGAACTGTACTGGAACGCCTTCCTGTTAGAGCCGAAATCAGAAAAAATGCTGTTCTTGATCTTCCCCATATCCTGGTTCTTCTGAATGATTCTGAAAATAAGCTTTTCTCCTATCTGGAGAAGAGAGAATCAGAATTGAAAAAGGTCTATGATTTTGATCTGGCAGACAATGCCGGACATCTTTCAGGAGCCCTTGTCTCAGATGATAAAGATCTGGAAGCCCTGGCTGAAATTTTTACTGAACTGAATGAGGCAGGAGACTTTCTCTTTGCAGTAGGTGACGGGAATCACTCTCTGGGTGCCGCCAAACAGTTATGGAATAAAATCAAGGATGAAACAGGTAATATGGATCATCCTTCCCGTTATGCTCTGGTTGAACTGGAAAATATTCATGATGCGGGTGTTCATTTTCATCCTATACACCGTGTTCTTTTCGACTGTAAGAGTGATGATTTCAAGACAGACCTTCTCGCTTTTCCAGGGGTTTCCATCAAAGATGCAGATTCACAGAAGGATATGGTAAGAGAGGTTAAGTCTCTCAGTGCTGAAGGTAAATTTGCCCTGGGTATGATTACTGCATCTGAATATTCAGTCGTAACTATGGATAATAAGGAAGCATTCCTGGCCTCTGAAGCCTTTCACAAATTTCTTGATCCATGGATGGAAAAAGGTTCTTTTTCTGAAATTGATTATATTCATGGAGATGATGTACTCAGAGAACTCTCTGAAAAAGAGGGGAATATCGGGTTTTATCTTCCCCCTGTGAATAAATCCACCTTCTTCTCGTTTATAAGCAGCCGTGGTCCTATGCCGCGCAAGACTTTCTCCATCGGAGAAGCTGAAGAGAAACGATATTATCTGGAAAGCCGTAAACTGGTACCCTGATGTTCTATATTTCCAAGATCATAACAGCCTTTATTATGCCTCCCGGCCTCATTCTGGCTGTTATGATTTTTATTCTTTTCTTTATCCGTAAAAAAAGATTTCCATTTTTTCTGCTCCTCAGTCTTACACTGTTCTTCTATCTATTAAGCAGCAGGTTCATTTCTGAAGCTCTGATCTATCCTCTGGAAAGCTATGCTGTGGAAGCTGGGAGGGATGCTTATGGTGAAGCTGAACTAATAGTTGTTCTGGGGGGAGGCAGCGTTGTACAAAAAGATGAAAACGATCGGCTCCGGAACAGTCCTGCAAATGTAACTGCAGACCGTCTTCTTGAAGCAATACTGCTGCAGAAAGAGACTGGGCTGCCCCTGCTGTTTACAGGAGGGAATGTTCTTAAGGGCAGGGATGCCCCCGGTGAGGCCGAGGGTGTCCGGATAATCCTGAAACGCTACGGACTCTCTGAAGATATGTATATTCTTGAATCAGAGAGCCGTAATACCTATGAAAATGCTTTGTACTCATCAGAAAAAACCTCGTATAGAGATATTATTCTGATAAGCTCTGCATTTCATCTGAAACGGGCTGCCCTTTGCTTTGAAGCATCCGGTTTCAGAATATCCTCACTTAGAGCCGTAGACTTAAGGGTAGATGAAAAGAAAATAAGTGTTCTTGATTTTCTACCTTCCATGGGAGCCCTGCAGAACAGTTACACAGCACTCCATGAGTACTGGGGACTGCTCTACTACCGGCTCTATTATTTTTCTTCAGTCTGATTCAACTTTTCCGAATCACCTTCAAGGTTCATGGCCCCCAGTCTTTCGGCCAGAGCGGGATGGCTGTAATGAAATGCACTGTATAGACTGTGTGGTGTCAGGTTGGAAAGATTATCCTTACTGAGCATCATAAGAGCACCCTTGAGTGCCGATTTTTCCTCTACTGAATTACAGGCATAGGCATCGGCCTCATACTCATGTTTTCTGGACCAGAAATTACCCAGGGGTGACAGAAAGAATGAAAAGGGTGATGAACAGAACATCAGAATTATCAGAATTGAATGATAGGCTGGAGCCTCAAAAGAGAAGGCATTGTAGAGGGCTTCCCAGTTCATGCAGAGGCTTGTGATATATAATGCTGCTGTAATCATGAGGATTGAGCTCAGAAGTCTTTTGGGGATGTGCCTGAGCTTGTTGTGACCTATCTCATGGGCAAGTACAGCTTCAAGCTCTTCATCACTCAGGGATTCTACCAAAGTATCAAACAAAACTATTCTCCTGAACTTTCCCAGTCCAGTGAAATAGGCATTGCTATGACCCGAACGTCTGCTTCCATCCATTAGAAATATTCCGTTTGTACCGAATCCGCAACGCTCTGCCAGAGCCATCAATCTTGTTTTCAGGTTCCCGTCTTCAAGGGGAGTGAACTTATTGAACAGCGGAGCAATGAGAACAGGGTAGAGAAGAAGCACAATCAGTTGAAAGGCTACAATGAAGCCTGAAGCATAGAGCCACCAGAAAGCTCCTGTTTTCTCCATAAAGAAAAAGAGTCCCCAGAGCATGGGAGTCATCAGAACCACTGAGAGAGCACTCTGTTTTAATGAATCAGTAAAATAGAGGGACAGGCTTGTTTTATTAAAACCGAAATTCTGTTCAATCACAAATTGAGAGTAAAAGCTCAAGGGCAGAGATGCTGCTGAAAAAATCATGGAAAATACAAAAATATAAATAATGCTGAAAAGAGTTCCTTCATGTAAAAATCCAAGGAGGAAGTTTTCCAGCATACCGGGAAAACCGATTAATATAATCAGCAGTAGAAAAATAAAGGACCATGCTGAACTGATAAGTGAGAAACGTCCTTTTACAAGACTGTAGTCTACGGATTTTTTATAATTTTCAGGATCTATGCTGCTGCTGAAAACGGCAGGAACTTCATCCTTGTTGAGGATAATACTGTTCATATTCATGACAGAGAGCATCCAGGAAGCAATAAACTCGGCAATATATAAAACAACAAACAGTGTCAAAATCATTGTGGGTGACATGTTTTCTCCTTTGAAACGAATTCGGGTAGATTGTGAAAAGATTCAGAAACAAAAAAACCCTGCCGTAGCAGGGTTTCTCATACAGGTTGTTGATTAAAGTGCTGCGATAGCTTCTTTCATCTTACCGTTGGCAACAGCAGATTTACACTGCTTGCAGATTACTGCTTTTTTCCCATCAAATTCCTGTGCGTAAACGACTTTGATAGCTGTTCTTTTACAGAGAGGACAAGTTCCTCTACCGCTTTTTACCAATTCTCTGATTCCCTGACCTCTATGTGCTTTAGACATAATCACTCCTTAAGTAAAATACAGGTTATAAAAACCCTATCTAATTTTAAAATATCTATATGAATGCAGTAATACTGTTCAGAATCCTTCAGCTGCAATTAACTGATGCGGAAAATCCGAAGATTTATGCATTTTAAACCTAGAAAACTATAAAGACTGAACAGTAAAAAGTCAATGCTGCTAAACCCTTGAGTGAATTAGAAATACAGTATGGAGTCAATTCTTAATTCTCTTTCACTGAAATCCCTCAGATTTATTCCATAATCGAAACTCAGAGAGAAGCTCGGGAGAAAGACTGGGAAAAGAATCAGAGAGAGGCCGCTTGTATACTGAATGTCTTCACTGCGCAGATTTTCACCGGTACTGATTACAAATCCCATATCTACAAAGGGGACCAGCTGCAGCGCTGTGACCTTTTTTATTGTTACGATATTAATGGGAAAACTCTGATTCCAGAAGGCTCCGATGTGTCCGGATAATTTATAATCAAGTATACCTCTGAGTCTGTCACCGGCATTTCTCTTAAAATCGTTGTAGTAGTAAAAAGAAGAAATCCTGCTGCTGTAATTAAAAAAGGGTGTGTAGATGTATGATTTAAACATTCCGTCAATCCATAGATTGATTTTATTATCGTTTACATCGTATTCAATCTGATTTTCTATACTTGCATCCAGCCCCTGTCTCAGGTTGCCGATCCAGTTTACATCGTCCCATTCAACCATGTGGTTATAAGCCGGAATAAGTCCGCTGCTGCTGAAGTAATCATCATCATGACCTGTATCGTTATACTCAAACTCATAGTTATATGGCCAGCGAAGTATGGGTCTGGTGTAGTAACTCAGATGTTCAGTTATTGGAAATTTCATGCTGACTCTGAGAGTGGACTGTATATAGTCATAGATAAGGTTGGTATCACCATCATCATCTGCAGCTTTTACGGTTTCCCATAACTGATTAAATCTGAAATCCATCAGGTAGGGACCAGCTCTTACATTCATCCAGTCAGAAGTGATCTCTGATTTAACCTCGGAATAATAGAATATGGTAGTGAAATCTGTAAGTGACCCACCTACGTTTTTATAATCCATGTTCAGCCCCATAATCATTCCGAGGTTATCATCATATTTATATATGGGCAGGGGAAGAAGGGTCCAGGATTCTACAAGACTGACTGTAATCTCAACAGTTGTAAGGAAATTATCCTCATAGATATTTTTATAAGAGGTCAGTACTGATTTATAAATTTTTTTGTTAACAAGTATATTTTTCTGTTTCTGAATATATGCATTTAATTCATAAGTGCTCTTGAATACATGCTCATAATCCCAGATCAGCACCTTTTCCAGGGCATTGGAACTGGTATTGCCATCACTCTCATAGATGACCTTCTCTATACGGAAATTATTTACAGGGAGATCTTCACCATGCAGAAAAAGTACAGGGAGAAGAAAAAAAATAAGCAGTGGGAGTCGTAGATCGTGTTGAAAAGTGCTTCTTCCAGAGTTCATAAACAGTATGATAGCTGTTCTGTTATCATAAATCGAGATATTTTTGATTTTTAATCGTTTTTAATCTTATTGCAGGTACAGGCATTTGTTATTAAGATAGGCGTATGATTGAATCGATTGGACGATGGTTCAGGGAGAAACTCAAGGGTTTCAGTTATGCTTTTAATTTCTTTCTCTTTTTACTAAAGGAAACAGCTAATTTCCCCTGGAATAAACGGGTCGGTTTCAAGGTACTGATCATGCAGATCTATTTTACCGGTGTAGAGGCTCTTTCGGTAATTGCTCTTATCTCTTTAGGTATCGGTGCTGTTATCATCATTCAGGGAATGGCAATCCTCCCCATGTTCGGGCAGAGCAATCTTATGTACACCATCCTGATAATGGTTATAACCCGTGAACTGGGACCCATGCTCACAGCCTTTATCATCACAGCGCGTTCAGGAAGTGCGATAACCACAGAACTTGGCAATATGGTTATCAGTCATGAAATTGAAGCTTATCTCTCCGTAGGAATACACCCTGTCTCCTATCTGGGAGTACCCCGGCTGTACGGTGTTATACTCTCAATGTTATTTCTGAATATTTATTTTAACCTTTTCGGGCTCCTTGGTTCCTATCTGGTTGCCTCATTTCTTCACGAAATACCCTTTACAGATTATCTTATGAATCTTGTACTGGCACTGACACCGGCAGATATTATTTCTTCGTTTCTCAAGAGCATTATCTTTGGTTTTATAATAGCCGTTGTTTCCATATATTACGGTTTCAATGTAAACAGAGCCGTAACAGAAGTTCCTCAGAACACAATTAAATCCATAGGGATGAGTATCACCCTCTGTATTATCGCCGATGCCATTCTGGTCATAGTGACCAGGCTTTAGGAGCATATATTTTGAATTGGAATGAAGTTCCTGTTATTTTAAAGGATATAAGTCTGATTGTAGGTTCTGAATATATTCTGGATAGCCTTTCAATCGATTTTATACCATCCAGGGTTACCGTTCTTATGGGCGGTTCAGGCTGCGGGAAATCTACAGTATTAAAAGCTGCTGCAGGTCTGACTCCTCTCAGCGCCGGAAAAGTGCTTTATGGAGATCAGTCAATTTACAGCCTGAATCAGAAAGAGTATGCAAAGATGCAGCAGAACACTGGTTTTATGTTTCAGGACGGGGCCCTGTGGGCAAATAAAAATATAATAGAAAATCTGAGTCTTCCAATAATCATTTCAGATAATTCTGTTAAATCCGAGAGTGTCGAGAAAATGGTTATGGACGGTCTGAAAGCCTTTAATATGGAATTTGCAAAGATGATTCGTCCAGCGGCTCTTTCAGCCGGTGAAAAGAAGATTATCTCATTTCTGAGAGCCGTAATTACGGATCCAGATATACTTTTTCTTGATGAGCCCACTTCATTTATTGACAATCGCAGTTCTCTAAAACTGATTAAGAATCTTTTTCGTTTCAAGAAAGAAGGGAAGACCATAATTATGGTTACCCATGACCTTAAACTGGCTAAAACTCTGGGAGATTACATTGTATTTATGAATGACCGTAAGATAGAACTCTATGATACAGTGGAAGCCTGTCTGGAGTCAGATAATGAATTATGGCGGAACTTCATAGAAGACCGCAGCTCGGATTCAATGGATGAATAGAAAAATTAAAACTATAATAGAGAAAGGTAAGTAATATGAAATTCGGATTCAGGCATGCTGATAAATTTGTCGGCTTATTTATTCTGGTAGCCGTAGTCTTTCTCAGCTCATCACTTGTGGTGACAAGTATCAATAGAAGATGGTTTGCCAGGGATTATGAATATTTCTCCCGTTTCTTTTCTGCAAACGGACTGAGTGTCGGGATGCCTCTGAAGCTCCGCGGCTTCGAAATAGGAAAGATAAAAAGCTTTACCCTCAATTCAGATAATAAGGTAGATGTCACATTGGTTATTTATGACACCTATATTGAGAAAGTGACCGAAGGTTCGGTCCTGGAACTGGCAACAAACCCTCTTGGTCTTGGAGGCGGTCTGAATTTTTATCCCGGTATTGTGAATGATGATGCTCTTGTGGAGTTCAGTTATATCCCCTCTAACCAATCCAAAGAGGGGAAGGCTCTCTTAGCCAGTGATAAAGTGGACAAACCGGGTGGAGAAGATGCAATAAATGCCATTATGGAAAATATCAACCCCATACTTCTGGGTGTTGATAACATGATAGCCTCCATGACAGGAATTATGGATCAGGTTGAAAGTGCTCTAGCCGGAAACCAGGCGACTCCACTGGGCGGTATGCTGGTGAACCTGGAAGATACAACATCCGAACTTAATACAATTCTACCTGCGGTGGAAGCCATTCTCCGTGAAGTTGAGAAAATGACTCATTCCCTGAGTACCCTTATGGTGGAACTGGAGGATCCGACGGGGCTTATTCCAACTCTCCTGGACCCCAGCGGTTCACTTGAAACCATACTCAATGATGATAATGAACTTTATGGGCACCTTATAGGCATACTTGTGGAGATTCAAACCAATCTTGAGAATCTCAGTTCCATGACCAATGATCTTAAGGGGATCACACCCGAACTCAATATGGTCCTTGATGAAACCAGCAGTGCTATTCAGGAAGGTAAGAAGGTTCTTGAAGGACTTTCAAACAATCCTCTGCTAAGAAAGGGAATTTCTGAAGAAGCTTCTGCCGATTATCAGCATGGAACACTTCGGGATGAGGAGTTCTAGATGAAAATAATAAAAATTTTCCTATCAATACTGGTTTTTTCAATTATTCTCGGTTCCTGTTCATCCATTCCCAAGGAAGAGCGGCTTGCCGCTGTGAATGAGAAAAAAGAGCAGTCAGCACTGTTTTTGAGTCAGGGGCATAATGAGTACGGCTGGAAGAACTATGAATCATCCATGACCCTTTATAAATCATCCTTTAGTCTTGCTGCTTCTGTGGACTGGGGGGAGGGGATGATTCGATCTCTTGTACACCTGAGCCGGAGTGCTGACCGTATCGGAGAGAGTGATAAATCACTGGAGTATATGGATGCCGCAGAAGAGCTCCTGAAAGATATTGATAATACAACTTTACTGATTCTTGTAGGTAACAGAAAGAGTGAATGGCTGTTGTTCAATGAGAGTCCACAGAAGGCTATAGAACAATCTGAGGTTGTGATTGCTCTTATAGATTCAGAGAAGTCTGAAGAAGTGGGAGAGAGCTGGAGAATTCAGGCCGCGGCTTACAAAAGAATGAAGAATTATGAAAAAGCCCTTGAATCTATAGAAAATGCCCTTTCCCTCGATGAAGAGCAGCATTATGTTGCTGAGCTGGCCAGTGATTATTATATCCGGGGATCAATACTATCCCTGAGCGGAAGAGAGGCTGATGCCATAGATTCAATGTATCTGGCTTTACAGAAAGATAAATTTATTGAGAATACTCCTGCCATTGCACAGGATTTGTATGCTTTGGCTCTTATTTATGAGAAAAGCGGTCAGAATGAAAATGCAAATCACTATTTTCAACGTTCGTATCTGGTATATAAGGGAGTACGGGAGGAAGTACCCCCCGTACTCGTTGAAAAACTCAAGAATGGTTTAAACAGTCCTCTCCTTTTCCAGGAAACTGATATCTTTTGATCTGTTGTCACAACAATCCATCTCCGATAAAATAAATCCAACACAAATATGTTTTAAAAGGATGCACATATGTTTGGATTTATTGTAATCGTAATCATCGGTGCATTGGCGTTCGCTGCTATCAACTATTCCGCCGTTAAGAAAAAAAGTGCGGGATCCGAAGAGATGCAGTCAATTGCCAGTGCAATTCAGGAGGGAGCAGACGCATTTTTGCGTCTTGAATACTCCCTGATCCTGAAAATTGTTATTGTAATTGCAGCACTGCTGCTTGTGGTCGTCTCCTGGTATGCCAGTGTGGCATTTATCCTTGGAGCCTTTATGAGCGCCAGTGCCGGATGGATAGGTATGAAAATTGCCACTATATCCAATGTCCGGGTGTCAAACACTGCCAATGAAACCAAAGATATCGGTGCCACATTGAAGGTCGCCTTCCAGGGTGGATCTGTAATGGGTCTCTGTGTGGGTGGTTTTGCTCTGTTGGGACTGGCTATTGTTTACTATGTCTTCGGTGTTCTGCTGGGGCAGGTTGATCCTTCCCACCTGGTGATCAAAACAAACTGGCTCGGAATCAATGATATTCCCTTTACAATGACCGTTTCCGGTTATGCACTGGGATGTTCCATCATCGCTATGTTCAACCGTGTGGGTGGAGGTATTTATACCAAGGCCGCCGATATGGGTGCCGACCTTGTAGGAAAAACTGAGGCAGGGATTCCTGAAGATGACCCCCGTAACCCTGCTACCATCGCCGATAATGTTGGTGATAACGTAGGTGATGTTGCCGGTCTCGGTTCAGACCTTCTGGAAAGTTTTGTAGGAGCCATAATATCAGCAATGGTTCTGGCTTCCTACATCTTTTTTACCAGTGGACACTCTGATAATCCCGTTTCAGCTGAGCTTGTAAGCAAACTAATATCATTTCCCATTATTTTTGCTGCGGCCGGACTTGTTTCATCCATGCTGGGAATCTTTATTCTTCTGAAAAGTAATGTCTCTGCAAAACCCCATGCGGAGCTGAACAAGGCAACATTCATTGCTGCAGGGCTTACTATTACAATCAATGCTGTTCTGACCTGGCTTGTTTTCAGGGGAATGGATCTGTCTGCAGCTGGATTTCAGCTTGGAGCTCTCTCTCCCTGGATCTGTGCTGTACTGGGAGTTGTCAGTGGTATTCTGATCGGCCAGATGGCTGAACGTTATACAAGTTATGACTACAAACCCACAAAGGGCATTGCAGCTGCTTCCATGGAAGGTGCTGCTCTTACAATTACCCAGGGTATGGCTGTGGGTATGAAATCTGTAATTGCTCCTGTAATCACACTGGGTGTTGCTATTATTGCTGCACACTCTGTTGCGGGTCTTTACGGTGTGGCCATGGCTGCTATCGGTATGCTCTCATTTGTAACAATGACAGTTTCTGTTGATACATACGGTCCCATTGCAGATAATGCAGGGGGAATCAGCGAGATGGCTCATCTTGATCCTGAAGTAAGAGAAATTACTGACGAGCTTGATGCTGTAGGAAACACAACCGCAGCAATCGGCAAGGGTTTTGCAATCGGATCTGCTGCACTTGCTGCTCTGTCTCTTTTTGCATCCTACCTCTATGCTCAGGCAGGTCCCAAGGCGGCCGAAGGTGTTGATCTTGTTCTTAATATGATCAACACGATGACACTGGCCGGTGCTCTTGTGGGTGCTGCTCTCCCTTATCTGTTCTCAGGTATTCTTATTGAGTCTGTTGCAAATGCAGCCCGGGCAATGGTACAGGAAGTACGTCGTCAGTTCTCAGAACATCCTGGTATACTTACCGGAGAAGAGACTCCCGACTACAGGGAATGCATCTCAATCTCCTCTGCAGGTGCACTTAAGGAGATGAAAATTCCTGCACTTATTTCAGTGGTCACACCCCTGGGTGGCGGATTTATCTTCGGACCTGAGTTTGTAGGTGGTCTTCTTATCGGAACAACCCTCAGTGCCATCATGCTGGCTCTTTTTACAGCCAATGCAGGAGGAGCCTGGGACAACGGTAAAAAGTATGTGGAAAACGGTCACTACGGTGGCAAGGGATCTGATGCCCATTCAGCCGCAGTAATCGGTGATACCGTAGGAGACCCCCTCAAAGATACAGTCGGTCCTTCTCTGGATATCCTGATCAAGATCATGGCAGTTATCTCCCTGATCTCAGTTTCCATTTTCAGCAAATTCAACCTTTTTTCATTGCTGAGCTCATTGATATCATTATAATTAAACTTATCAACCGGTATTTTTTATAATTTTATGAGAGATACCGGTTATCAGAAGGAGAAGAATATGGCTGTACATTACTATCTGACAGTATTTCCCATGGAAGCGATGGTAGCTTCTCAGTTAGAACCCGAACAATTCGGAGCTTATATGGCTCTTGGTGATACAAAAGCGGCTGCGGAGCAGCTGATGTTTATTGAAGTGGAAGGAGGATTCGGTGATTTCTTTGACTGGGATTTCGCAGCAAAGAAATGTAATCCTCATTCCGACGGAAGACCTAAAAGATCACTCTATCTCTCAGTTTACAGAGCCCTTGAAAATGTTCCCCTTGAAGCACTGGGTACAATGTATCTGGTTACTAAAGACGGACGTTCACTGGCCATTGAAAAGGATGAGTACAAGGCCCCTGCAAACTGGCCCGGATTTGCCCTCTACAGAGAGTACTGTCCCATGTCACCTCTGGCTGTAAGTTCACTGGACCCTAAAAACTATGGTGATTATATGACCGATCCTGTAAACAAGGTTCATGCTCCCAGCATTCTTTTTGCAGACCTGCGAGTAGGCAATCTTGACGATATAGAGAATTCCGGTAATGTCGGAAATCTCTATGACAAGAATCTGGATCATCTTAAAGACTGTATTCAGTCTCTTCAGTCCGGAAAAAGGAAGATGACTAAAATTGTCGACCGTTCCAATTTCAATACATCCTTCTACCAGATTCTGGGTGAGGGACTGTATGTTTCAAGTGATACGGGGATTGTCATGTACCCCATGCCCGACCGTGATGCTCTTAAAAAGAATCATTATGACTGGGCAAAATCAGCATTGATTTACTAAGTTAATATATTTTATTTATCTGGTAGTCGGCTGTTGAATAAGCCGGCTACTTTTTTTTCATATTGTTATTTACTCAGCTCTGTATATAATAATTGATAGTTCGCAACGGAGGGATAGATGGAAATACACAAGGAAATGTTCCTGATAAGGAATCTTCTTTTGATGCTGGTGGCTATTGCGGCTCTATTCATCATGAAATCTCTTGCCGGGATTTTGCTGCCTCTGGTTTTTGCACTTCTGCTGAGTATTCTCTATCTTCCTCTTATTATGTTTTTGGAGAAGAAGCATTTTCCAAAAGGGCTGGGTATCGTTCTTATCGTGGTGATGACACTGGGGATCATTCTTGTTGTTGCTAATGTCTTTATTTCAACAATAAATGAAATCATAAATCAGCAGGATTATCTTATAACTCAGCTTCATGACAGATTTTTAGCCATTGCTGCACTCCTGGGAGAGATACCTTATCTTGATATAGATGCTGCAGTTCTGCAGGATGGACTGAATAACCTTTTAAATAAAAATATGATGACATCCGCTGTTGGCGGATTACTGAAAGGGGCAAGCAGTTTCGGATCATCTTTTTTGATGTTTACCCTCTATTTTATTTTTCTCCTTCCCGGTATGTCCAGGTATGAACATTTTATACGTTATGTCGGTGGTGATCAGAATTCTTATCTTGAGGATTACGAAAAGATTCAACAGAATATCTCTACTTATATGATTATTAAAACAACAATCAGTTCTGTGACCGGAACAATTGCCTGGCTGATCTGTACAATGCTGGGTTTGAAATTTGCTTTTTTCTGGGGATTCCTTACATTTATTCTGAATTTCATACCCAGCATAGGTTCAATTATTGCTACTCTGCTGCCCTCTCTTATGGGTCTTATCCTATTGGAAACCTACAATGAGTTTCTTCTCCTCTTTCTTCTTTTAGGGATAAATCAATTGATTATCGGTAATTTTCTGGATCCAAAAATCATGGGAAACAGGCTGCGCCTTAATACTGTAGCCGTACTATTCGGTCTGGTATTCTGGGGTGTTATCTGGGGAATCCCGGGTATGCTGCTATCAGTACCTCTATCGGTGACCCTTAAGCTTATACTGGAAAAATCCAGCTCATGGAGTGTCCTTGCCAGAATAATGGGTTCAGCTGAACCTGAAGAAAAAGAAACAAAGGAATCTTTTTTTAAAAAAATATTCAAAAACAGAAAGAAGAAGGATTCATAAAGCTTCATGTACGACTCATGGACTTATTGAATCCACCGGATTATTCTCATATAATGTTCTTTTATAAAGTTAGGAGTAAACTCACATGACTGTTGATGGATTATTTGAAAAATTGAGCAGGATCGAATTCGGTGAAATGCCGGAGGAGCACCTGAGGACTATATGCGAAAAATATCTTCCCATTATCAATGAGATTGAAGACCTTAAAAAAAAGACAGAGACTGTCATTCTGGCCCATACCTATGTTAAATCAAATATTCTCTATTCTGTAGCTGATTATGTAGGAGATTCCTACGAACTCAGCAAGATTGCAAAAAATGCTGATCAGAAAAGGATCATTTTTGCGGCTGTGCGCTTTATGGGTGAAACTGCCAAGATTCTGAGTCCCGACAAGGAAGTACTTATTCCCGGGTCAGATCCTGCCTGTTCTCTGGCAGACAGTATTACAGGTGAAGATGTTAGAAAACTCAAGAAAGAGTTTCCTGACTATGCATTTCTATGCTATATCAACACCAATGCTGATGTAAAAGCGGAATGTGATGCCTGTGTCACCTCTTCAAATGTGTACAACATTGTAGAAAAATATCCTTCTGATAAAATCTATTTTGTACCCGATCGTCTGATGGGACAGAATATCATTGATGAGATGGAGAACAGGGGTGTTAAAAAAGATATAAAAGTCTGGAACGGCAGCTGTTATGTACATGAAGAGTATGAACCTTCCATGGTCGAGGCGTTGAGAGCCCGTTATGATGACCTGACTGTAATGGTTCATCCTGAATGCGGACCATCTATCGTAGAACATGCAGATTTTGTAGGAAGTACTTCACAGCTCTATAACTATGTTAAAGAGCATAAAGAGGGGCATTTTCTTATGCTGACTGAGTGCGGACTTATTTCACGAGTAGAAGCCGAACTCCCTGGAAGACACTTCGTAGGCAGTTGTTCACTGTGTAAATATATGAAATCAAATACTCTGGAAGGTATTCTGAGAGTTCTTAAAGATCCAAAACCCGAAGACTCTATTCAGATTGATGATGATATTCAGGACAATGCATTGAAATGTATTAATCGGATGTTTGAAATCGCAGAATCCTGATCTTTCTATTAATAAGTAATACGGCTGTAATGGACAATACGCCGCCCGCCATGGTTGTCCATTCGGCTTTTTACCCCGGAAAAATGCTCATATGAGAAAAATGGTATTATGATCATCTGTCGGTGCTGACTGCTGGCCTGCCCATAAACAGCAGTAGAAAAAAGAATTGTCATCTTTTTTCATGTTGAAACTGTCCTTTTAGTCTGTTTAGAAGGGTGGAGCTGTATTTATGCCTTTCAAAGGGTTTTATTCTTTTAATATGATAATGATTTCCTGATTCCTTCATCCACTTATGAAGACACTCTGCAAGAGCATCCTGATCATGGCCCAGACATATATAGTCGGGCCTGATTTTTTCCAGAACTGAAAATGAACCGATTTTCTCATCTGCCAGGCAGGCTTCTGTGACCAGTTCATGATTCTGGATATAGTGGAGTCTGCTTATCTCATCATGGAGAGGATTCTTTTTCTTAAAGGAATACACAAAGCTGTCACGGGCAACAACCACTATCAGCCGCTGTCCAAAGTCATATGCCTGTTTTAAAAAATATTCATGTCCCGGATGTATAGCATCAAAAGTTCCGAACACAAGTGATGTTTTCATTAATTATCTACCTTATTACTGGATCATAACACTTTTTAACCTACTCTGAGTAGTCATGTTATTGAGGGTTCTTAATTAAATAAACAGTTGATTTAAAAGGTAAATATGATATATATTTTTATATATTAAGATATATATACTTTATTTAAAAATAATTTGTGTAATTTATGTAAAGAAAATTGCCATTTATTCATGAGTTGAATAAATAAGCCGTAACATAATTAGGTTGATTTTGTCTTAATTAGTAGAAAATGAATGATTAATCACTATTTTCCCTTTTATTATAAGTGTGTTATATGACAATTGTTGTCATATTTGATCATTGTATGATAAATGTGTGAACAGCATGTGAAGAAGCTGTTTTGTTCACTATTTGCTAATAGCGAACGTTAGGTATATATTATTAAAAAATGATTTGAAAATACTATTGGAGGCATTACATGCAGGTATTAAAAGAATCCGTTAGACAGAGAATCGTAACCTCTGCAAGGAAAGAATTCCGGAAAAAGAGCTTTGAAAAAGCTTCAATGAGAGCCATTGCTTCATCCGCTGGAATGACAGTTGGTAACCTTTATCGTTACTATAAGAACAAAGAAGATTTGTTCGGTTCAATTATTGAGCCCCTTTACAAATCACTTATGAATCTGAAGAAAGAAATTCAGACAGTTGAAGAAGACAAGATTTCCTGGCTTCTTCAGAGTCTTAAAGATCTTCAGAAAGAGTACAGAATCGAATGGCTTATACTTTCTGCCGGTTCCTCCGGATCAAAGTATGAAAAAGCTCTTGATAATGTGTACGCACTTCTTCAGTCCACTATTAAAGATGTACTTGAAGAAAACAACAAAGAGTCCAGCCTTGCAGCACCCGTTGCATCCGCTATTCTCCATGGTCTGAGGACCATTCTGCAGACAGAGAAGAAGAATTCTCCTGAAGTTATTGAAAACTTCCTGCAGTTCATGATGTCAGATATGATTGAACGTGTAGCCTCCTGATAACTCTATATATTATCTAAAAAGCTATATGAAAAACAGGGCTGTTCCTTTTACGGAGGAACAGCCTTTTTTTATGCCCAGACAGTCTTTGCCCCAGGGTTTCTATGACTGACTGTCAGAATAATCATACTATTTGTAATATTCTCTGCTTATCTGACTGGCGAGTCTTACATTGTTGAAAACAAGCTCTACATTGCTGTGCAGACTGCTTCCCTTTGAAAGTTCAGCAATTCTGGAAAGCAGGTAGGGTGTTGATTCCTTCCCCTTGACCCCGTCTTTTTTCATATCCTTCAAAGCGGTCTCAATAACAGAGTTGATCTCTTCAGGGTCCATGGAGAACTCATCGGGTATGGGATTGGCAATCACAACGCCGCCCTTCAGATTCATCTCCCATTTTGCTTTCAGTAATCCGGCGATTTCTGCGGGGCTCTCCATAGAGTAATCAACCTTGAAGCCGCTTTTTTGTGTATAGAAAGCAGGAAGTTCTTCGGTCTTGTAACCAAGAACAGGAATACCATGTGTTTCAAGATATTCCAGGGTCAGTCCAAGGTCCAGTATTGATTTTGCACCTGCACAGATAACAGCCACATCAGTCTGTGCCAGTTCCTGCAGGTCGGCAGATATATCAAAACTGTTTTCCGCCCCCCTGTGTACGCCGCCGATTCCACCTGTGGCAAAGATGGGAATTCCGGCCATACCGGCAATGATCATAGTGGAGGCAACGGTTGTGGCTCCGTCTTCTCCCCGGGAAACCAGATAGGGAAGATCACGCCGGCTGGCTTTGTGAATAGCCGTACCTTTTTTCCCGAAATATTCAATTTCATCAAGGCTGAGTCCGGCTTTGAGTCTGCCGCCGATTATGGCGATAGTTGCAGGAATTACACCTGCCTCTCTTGCGATCTTCTCAACCTTCAGAGCTGTTTCTACATTCTCCGGATAAGGCATACCATGGGAGATTATTGTAGATTCCAGTGCTAATACAGGCTTTTTTTCAGCCAGTGCGTCAGCCACTTCTTCTTTTATATCAAGATAACTGCTGTTCATATTCATACTCCTTGGAAATATTTTTCAGTAAATCAATTGAAAGGTTTTCATTTATGGCTCTGGTACTCAGAAGAGATGCTGCGGCACTTAGATTTGCCAGCCATGAGGATTCAGCAGCAGAGAGTTCAGCGAGTCCGGCAAGAACCAGTGCTGCCGAGGCGGCATCTCCCGCACCTGTAACAGAGAGAGGATTAAGTTTCAACGGAGGAATCAGTGCCTTCTGATTTTTGTCCATTGAAAAGATGCCTTTGCTGCCGGAGGAAATAAACACCCTGGCGGCTCCCTCTTCAATAAGTTTTTCGCAGGCTCTGAAATAGTCGGCATCACAGTTAAGATCAATTCCTGTGTAGCTGGCAGCTTCTATCCTGTTTGGTTTGATGGTATTTACATATGGGAGAAGTCCCTTTAATCTGCCGAATTTTTCAGTGGATACGGGATCAACCAGAATGATTTTATCAGGATAAGTATGACAGATATAATCAAGACTCTCTCTGGGAAGATTGGTGTCAAGTACAAAATGATCCTGCTTCTCAAGATCCTCTCTGCGGGATTCGAAGAATGATGGTGTCAGTTTATTGATCAGATCCATCTGATTGACCGCATAAATCATTTCACCTTCTTCGTTGAGAAGAGCCGAGTATATGCAGGTCGATTCATTTTCCATCTTTATACAGGGGCTGCAGTCAACACCCGTGGTTTCGGTCCTTTTAAGAATGCTCTCTCCGGCTTCATCATCTCCGCAGATACTCAGAAGAGAACAGTTTAAACCAAGGAGACTGCTGTTTTCGGCAATATTTCTGACAACTCCGCCGGGTGAGCGTTTTATAATCCCCGGTACTGAATCTCCAGGTATCAGACGACGATGAGCCTGCATCTGTATGTCCTGATTGAAGCCGCCGATGTATAGCAGCTTTATTCTGGAAATCTGAGCCTCTTCAATTCTGGTAAATAGATTTTTCATCAAGTTTGCTCCTTAAGGATAGACGGGAAATTAAGAGCACAGAGACAGTGCATTACGGCTCCCAGGGGGAGGGCGTCTTCATCCATATTGAAACAGGAGTGATGAAGGGGGAATATACAATTTTTCTCTTCATTTCTGCATCCCAGCCAGTAGAAGGCTCCCGGGATTTTCTGTAAATAGTAGCTGAAGTCTTCACCTGCCATTCGGGGCTGAGGCAACTCTTCCATAATAAAATCATCATTCAGTAATCTTGATGTTTCAAGTACAAAGGAACTCATTTCGGGTGTATTAATCAATGGCGGGTAACCCGGGATAAGTTCGAAGGTATAACTTGCTTTATAGCGGCTGCAGTACATGCTCAGCGTCTTCTCTATCTCAAGCTGTATCTGTTTGCGGATTTCTTCAGAGAAGGTTCTGATGGTTCCTGACAAAGAAACTGAGTCGGGGATGACATTCGGCCTGTATCCACCATGTATACTTCCCAGTGTCAGGACCGCAGGCTGCACCGGGTCGATGAGTCTGCTCACTATAAACTGAAGAGAGTTCACCACCTGAGCTGATATGGCAATGGGATCAACTGACTGGTGGGGCAGGGCTGCATGACCGCCCTTTCCGGTGAGAACTATGTTAAAGCTGTCGGTAGAGGCCATGGCTCTGTCATGGTTGATGCCTCCCTGTCCGCAGGGCAGCTGAGGATCCAGATGAATGCCGAATATACCCTTAAGAGAATCAAGAACTCCTGATTCCATAACAGGCAGAGCTCCTCCGGGATCTTCCTCTCCGGGCTGAAAGATGAAATATGTATCCTGAGGCAGTTCATCCTCTCTTTTCTTAAGAAGAAGAACCGCTGCCATCAGCATGGCCATATGTCCGTCATGACCGCAGGCATGCATTCTGTTTTTATTTTTGGAGGCAAAGGGCAGCCGGGTATTTTCCGGTATCTCAAGAGCATCCATATCCGCTCTGAGACCTACAGGGTTTTCGCTGCTTTTCCCTTTTATTTTTGCTATAACAGTGTGTCCAGGGGTATCACTTAAAATCTCAATGAAATTGCTTTTAAGAAAATCAATGATATAGGCTGCTGTCTCAGGCACTTCAAGCGCAGTTTCAGGATTCCGGTGGAAATGTCTGCGCCATTCGATCATAGTATCCTGAAGATCCCGGGCCTCTTGAAGAACTGTGTCATTATTCTCATTCATAGAGTCTCATTATAAGTAGAGATCTCCTCCTTAGCAAGCTGTCAGGCACAGTTTGCACAGCAGCTGTTTTCCTGTATGATAATCTCAATATCAATGTATTGGCCTTCAGGCCCTGAGCGAATAAAAGGTATAGGAGATCTAGATGCTTCAGGAAGTTCTTAATAACAGCAGAAAAGTTGTACTAAAAATCGGGAGTAATACTCTTTCCCGGGAAGACGGAACACTGAATCGTGACTTTTTTAAGGATCTCTCTTCTCAGATAAATATATTGAAAACCAGGGGCTGTCAGGTTGTTATCGTCTCCTCAGGTGCACGAATTGCAGGAGTATCGACCCTGGGAAAATGGAAACGGAAGGAAGATCTGCATTACAAGCAGGCTCTCTGTTCCATCGGACAGGTGGAGCTGATGGATTCTTATAGAAAAGAACTGAAGGAATTCGGTTTTGTTATAGGACAAATTCTACTGACCAAAGATGACTTCAGTGATCCAAACAGAACTCTCAATATAAGAAATACCCTGTTCACACTACTGGATGAAGGAGTCATACCAATCATTAATGAAAATGACTCTGTTTCTGTAGATGAGATAAAAATCGGTGATAATGATAATCTTGCAGCTTTGACTGCAAATCTATGGAATGCAGATCTTCTGCTTATTATGAGTGATATTGACGGAGTCTATAATAAGGATCCCGGTGAATATGCCGATGCACAACTGATCGAAGTTATTGAAGAGGCTGAAGCCCTGAGTCAGAAAATAGAGATTGGCAGTAAAGGTGATTTCGGCACCGGTGGTATTCTCACAAAGATCGAAGCTGCCTGTAAGGTGAATGAATACGGTATCCCCATGATTCTGGCCAATGGAAAAAGAAAAAACCTGATCCCCGGCCTCCTGGAAGGTAAATATCCGGGAACTATCTTTGTTCCCTGATATCTCTATTCAGGATTCTCCTGCCGCATACTGATAGTTATACAGATTATAATATAGTCCCTCTTTACTTATCAGCTCTTTGTGGGTTCCAGACTCAAGAAGATGACCTTCGGAAAGAACCAGTATCCTGTCAGCCCTCTGTATGGTGCTTATTCTATGGGCAATAACCAGTGATGTTCTCCCTTCGAGGAGTTTGTCCATAGCCTTCTGGATAAGCTTTTCAGTTTCTGTATCAATATTGGCAGTCGCTTCATCCAATATGAGAACAGCCGGATTATGGGCAACGGCTCGTGCAAAGGAGAGGAGCTGTTTCTGTCCTCCTGACAGATTTTTACCTCTTTCCTGGATCTCAGTCTCATATCCCTTTTCCAAGGAATCAATAAACCTGTCCGCCTGTACTGTTGATGCAGCTTTTCTCAGATCTTCATCACTCATTTCAGAACCCAGAGTAATATTCTCTTTCAATGATCCTGAAAAGAGAAAAACATCCTGCTGTACCGACTGAATAGATTTTCGGAGATGGGAGAGGCTGTAATTCTCCAGAGGTTTTCCATCAAGAAGAATCTGTCCGGAATCAATATCCCAGAGGCGTGTTGCCAGAGAGGCGATTGTTGTCTTTCCCGCCCCTGTATAGCCTACAATTGCGATGGTCTCTCCGGGTTTTGCCCTGAAGGAGAGATCTTTGAGTACAGGTTCTCCCTCTCTATATGAAAAACATACATTTCTGAATTCAATTTCGCCCTGTATTCTTTCGTCCTCAAGTTCTCCTTTGTCAGCTATTCTGTGATCCTCCTCAAGTAATGAAAAGACTCTCTCGCCGCCGGCCATGGCTGACTGCATTATTGAGAACTTTTCACTCATATCCATCACAGGTCTGTAGAACTTCTGTATAAGATCTATAAAGGCTATCAGTATTCCCAGAGAGAGAACCTGTCTGTTCAGCATGATAGATCCAGTGTAGATGACTACAGCAAGGGAGACGGATGTGAACAGATCAACCATGGGTCTGAATACGGCAAAGACATACATCTCAGCCATTGAGGCCTTGAGGAGTTCCTCATTATCTTTATTAAATTGATCCCCTGTGGATTTCTCTTTACCGAATATTTGAATGATCTCCATTCCGGCCACATGTTCTGATAGGAAACTGTTAACCCTTGATATCCAATGTCTCTGTTTCCGGTAGGCGCTCCGGGCTCTATTACGGAAAAATATTGAGCCTATGAGTATGGGGGGAAGGGTCAGGAGCGTGATTCCCGCCAGCAGAGGATTGAGGATAAAAAGAGTGATAATGACACCGCTCATAATGGCAATGTCCTTTAGCATGGAGATTGTAACTGAAGTAAAAAACTCGTTTATGGTCTCCACATCACTTGTAATTTTTGAAACCAGAGCACCCACTGGAGTATCTCCCAGGAAGCTCAGAGACTGATGCATGATATGAGAGAACATTGTCAGCCGTATATCTTTCATGACTCCCTGGCTGGTCCAGGCCATGGTCATTATCTGAACAAATGAGAAAACAAGTATAACCATGAGAAGAAGAAAGTACTGAATCACTCTTTTTTTCAATCTTACTACATCATCACTTCTCAGAGCTTTGCGGTCCTCACCGTTAAGCTGCTTAAGTATCCTCATGGGTATGGCATTGAAAGAGTTATCAAGAACTGTTCGCTCATGGAGAGATGAGAGAAGGGCCGGATCAATATCAGAATCCGGAAATACATACCACTCTTCAGAGGCCATCATGGCTTCAGCTTTGATTTTCACCCTGTCACTGCTGCTAATACCCTTCAGATCACTGACCAGTAGAAAAATACGTCCGTCTTCCGAGTGATGATATTCATCCGCATCAGGCAGATCGCTGTACTCCAAAGAGCTGTCTATCCACACCCATCTGGCCATAATATTCCGGTCAATACTCTTCTGAAGTATTATGGGAAGGGCCAGTTCTGCAACTGTGGAAAATAAAAGGGCAATGACTGCCGCAACAAACCAGAGTCTGTATTTCTTAGTAAAACGGAGTAGTTTCAGGATTATTCCTGAATCAAAGTCTTTTGCTTTTTTATTTTCACTCATGATTTATCCAATGATTGAAGTTTATATATTTTCTGATACAGGCCGGGGGAGGCAATAAGATCTTCATGTGTACCGCTCTGTTCGACAGCCCCTTCTGACAGCACAATGATCCTGTCGGCATTCATCAGTGTTGATACTCTGTGTGAGATCAGGATATTGCTTAAATCCTCACGTTTCTTAAAAAATCGGGAAAGAATGAACTCCTCTGTTTTTGTGTCAACAGCAGAGAGGGCATCATCCAGAATCAGAAGCTGCGGGTTGGAGAGAAGAGCTCTTGCCAGTGCTATACGCTGTTTCTGACCACCCGAAAGACTGATTCCCTTTTCGCCGACCTGAGTCGCCAGTCCCAGTGGAAAGTTTTTTAGATCTCTGTCCAGAGTCGTCAGTTCAATGATTTCCTGCAGCTCTTCCTCCGAGGCATGGGGGGCTCCTAATCGGATATTCTCTTCGATGGTGGCAGAGAAGAGAAAAGTTTCCTGGGGAATAATGGATAAAGACTTACGCAGTTGAGATAATTCAAGATCATGCAGATCAATACCATTGTAGCTTATTCGCCCCGGCGTGCTGTCCAGTATACGGGGGAAAAGGTTGACCAGTGTACTTTTTCCACTACCTGTTCTTCCCAGTATTCCGATGGTCTCACCGGCATTCAGTTCAAAATCCAGCTGTCTGATAACATCTGTATCACCAAAAGAAAAATCAAGTTTCTCAACTTTCAGTTTTTCAAATACCGGTACAGTTACGGGATTAGCACAGTTCCTGATATCTGCCTGTTCATTGAGAATGGAGTTGATCCTCTTTAGTGATGCAGCACCTCGCTGCAGAAGATTAACAGTAAATCCTGCTCCGATCATCGGCCAGGTCAACATTCCCAGGTAACTCATGACAGCCACAAAGTCGCCGGCCTGCATAGTTCCCCATATGACCATTCTTCCACCAAAGAACAGAAGAAGACAGGCTGTCATGCCTGTAAGAAAGCCTACGATGGGCATCATGAATCCCCAGATTTTAACAAGACGGATATTGGCTTTTATATAATTATTATTATCTTTGTCAAAGCTGCTGAGGGTCGCATTTTCCTTTCGGAAAGTTTTGATGACCCGAATACCGCTGAGGCTCTCCTGAACTCGGGACGTAAGGTCTGAAAATCTCTCCTGAACATTCCGGAACATATCCCCGAGAAATGATCCCATAAACAAAACAAGAACTGTAATAACAGGAAGAGGAATAATTGTTATGGCTGCCAGTCTGGGATATTGTGAAAACAGAATCCATAGAATTGCTATGGTCATGAATATACCGTCGGTAAATGCAACCAGAGCCATGCCGCTGGCCATACGAATTGCCTTCATATCATTAGTCATTCTGGCCATGATATCACCGGTCTTATGTTTTCCGAAAAAGGTGGAGCTCATGTTTAGAAGGTGATGAAAAATCTGTGCTCTTAGATTCTTCTCGATCTTTCTGGATGCCCCGATGATGAACTTTCTCCAGAAAAAACGTCCCACAGCTATAACCAGGGCAATAACGCACATGGTTAGAACAAGTCTGAGGATTTCGGCTCTATCAGCAGATCCTGATGACATGATATTCAGTGTTCGTTTTATGTACTGGGGGATCAGCAGCTGACCGGCATTTGTTATGATCAGAAAGAAAAGCCCGCCAATGTACTGAAGTCTGTATTTTTTATAATAGGGGTAGAGGGTTCTGTATTCCTTTAGCATATCTAACAAATATACCCGCACATAATAAAAAAGGACAGCCCAAAGGCTGCCCTGAATGTTTTAGATATGGGATGTCTGAAAAATCCTATAGGATATGCTTCAGGAATTGTCTGGTTCGTTCCTCTTTGGCATTGTCAAATATTTCAGAAGGCTTTCCTTCTTCTACAATTTGTCCTTCATCCATAAAAATAACTCTGTCCGCAGCAGCTCTGGCAAATCCCATTTCATGGGAAACAACCATCATGGTCATTCCGTCTTTAGCCAGATCCAGCATTACATCCAGAACTTCCTTGACCATTTCAGGATCGAGGGCTGATGTGGGCTCGTCAAAAAGCATAACCTTGGGATTCATTGCCAGAGCTCTTGCTATGGCGACCCTCTGCTTCTGTCCACCCGAAAGTTCTCCGGGGTAGGAAGCTGCTTTCTCTTCAAGACCTACCCGTTTCAGGAGACGCATTGCATTCTCTTCGGCGGAAGTTTTGGTCTCTTTTTTTACCTGTCTGGGAGAAATTGAAATATTCTCCAGAACAGAAAGGTGAGGGAAGAGATTGAAATCCTGGAATACCATTCCAACCTCTTCTCTTATCTGCCTTATGTCAGAATCGGGATCTGTAACACTTTCACCATCAATGAAGATTTCACCTTCCGTAAGTACTTCAAGTCTGTTAACAGAACGGAGTAGTGTACTCTTACCGCTGCCCGAAGGACCGATAATAAGAACAACCTCACCACTTTTAATATCAAGACTTGCTCCATTTAGAGCCTTTACAATTCCAAAATCCTTGACGGCGTCTTTTATGCTGATTCTATTTTCCACGGTATGCCATCCTTTCTTCCATTATGGCAACCATGCGCGAGAGGAAGAGGGTTAACACAAGATATACCAGTGCTACCATAGTATAACTTTCGAAATACAGAAAGCTGGTGGATGCAAACTCTCTACCTCTGCGGAGCAGGTCTGATATTGCCAGAACCGACACCAGGGAGGAGTCTTTCAGAAGAGCGATAAACTCATTTCCGATTGCAGGAAGTATGACCCGCATAGTCTGTGGAAGTATAATCAGTCTCAGAGCCTGTCCCCGGGACATTCCAAGAGCAATAGCCGCTTCCATCTGTCCTTTGGGAATTGACTGAATACCTGCACGGAAAATCTCTCCCATATAGGCACCATAACAGACAGCCATTGCAATAACAGCGGCAACCATTCCCTGAATATTCAAAAATTTACCAAGGGCAAAGTAGATGTAGAATAACTGTACCAGCAGGGGTATCCCGCGGATCAGCTCTACATATACCGTTGCCACCCGGTTATAGACAACATTCCTGGATATCTGTCCCAACCCTGTAAGAAGGCCTATGAAAGTGGCACAGATAATTGCCATCACAGTAACTTCAAAGGTAATCAGAATACCATCAGGAAGAAATTTCAGAATTCTTAAGTATGGATCCGGTTTGAGAACCGGCAGAAGAATCAGTACCGCAACGGCACCGAAAAAAGTAATCTGCCAGGACGAAAAGAGCCCCTTATTTCCTTTAGCGGGAATAAGGGCTCCATCTGTGACTTCAATCCGGGGATGATTATTATCTAGCGAAGCCATTTATTGATCAGCTCGTCTCTTTCGCCGGATGCGATAACAGACTCAAGACCTGCGTTAAGTATAGCAAGAATATCACTGTTACCTTTCTTAACGGCTACACCGTAGAATTCATCAGTAAAGGGTTCACCAACAATTTCAAGTACAGATTTGTACGTATCATTTCCGAGAACATAGTCTGCTGCGATGGGGCTGTCAGCAACTACACCTTCAATGTTTCCGTTAGCCAGATCTTCAATGGCCAGACCAAGCTCATCATAGGTTTTCAGTTCAACATTTCCGGCATCAGAAATAGCGATAGCACCGGTTGTTCCGATCTGTGCACCGACTTTTTTTCCTGCCATATCAGCAAGAGTTGTCATTCCGGATGATTCTTTAGCTACAATCAGAACCTGACCAGCATTGATATAGGGAACTGAAAAGTCCATAGCTGCTTTTCTATCATCTGTAATGGTTACTGAAGAAATAACGGCATCATAGTTACCATTGGCCAGACCTGCAAAAATTCCGTCCCATGCAGTGTTTACTACTTTTACTTCAAAACCACCTGCTTTTGCTGCAGCTTTGATAAGGTCTACATCAAAACCTATGATTTCTTTATTTTCATTCAGAAACTCCATGGGAGGCCATGTGGCATCTGATGCGATTGTAATAACACTACTGTCTTCTTTCTTACTGCAGCCTGTAATAAATAGTACGGAAGCACTCATAATCAGGATCAGGGAGAGAAATAAGATTTTTTTCATAACTGAACTCCATTTGCTCATATTTTTGATTTATTATATTTATACCAGAAACTTACCGTCTTATAAAGTGATTTCGCATAATTAGTATGAAAAATTGCAATTATATAGGCAAAAACTACGTTTTTGTACTATATGGCCAGTATCTTTATAGCAGAGCTGTGAATGAGCGGTAAATATTTATACAAGAATGTCTGAATCGAAATGCTGCTGATATTACTTAAAAATCACTTGTCTGACCTGTTGATTCTCATAAATTAAAGTGATAGGCTGAGCACCTGAAAAGATAAAGCTTATATATTCCAGATAATATGGTTCTGCGAGTTTCTACAGATCCCCGAAAAGGATCTTCTATAAGTTTACCTATAAACCTCAATTTCTTTCTATCCCGGAATGGCGCTGGAGATGTTGATGTGTTGCCTTAAGAGCTTTATTCAGTACAGAAATAAAATTCGAATCGTAAAGATTCAGGAGGAATGCATCACAACATGAGTGATTTTTTCCGTGTTTATGTAGAGAAAAGAGCGGGGCAGGATAATGAAGCCCGCGGTCTAAAGTCGGATCTTCAGGAAACTCTCGGTATTTCGGGAGTTAGTCGTGTCAGAATAGTCAATATCTATGAGTTGACGTCAGTAGATGATAATCAGCTGACAAAAATTTCTGCAACAGTATTTTCAGAAACACCTTCTGATCTCATTCATATTGAAATCCCTTCTGCAGAGAAATCTTTCGCCCTGGAATATCTTCCGGGACAGTTTGATCAGAGAGCAGATTCAGCGGCTCAGTGTATTCACCTGATCTATCCGGACTGGTCCGGAGTTGTCCGAAGCAGTAAGCTGATCCTCCTTGAGGGACATATCACTGCCTCTGATCTGGATAGAATAAAGACATACTGCATCAACCCTGTAGAAGCCAGAGAGAAAAATCTTTCAGGGCATTCTCTTTTTGATCTGGGATCCGCAGCGGATAAGGTACCTTATCTGGACAGCTTCAATTCTGATGACCCTGCCTCCATTATACGTTCAATGGGACTCGCCATGTCGGTAGAGGATATAAAATCCTGTCAGGAGTATTTCGGGAACATCGAGAAGCGGAGTCCCACAGAAACTGAAATTCGAGTACTCGATACTTACTGGTCGGATCATTGCCGGCATACCACATTCGAAACAGAGTTAAGAAATATTATTCTTCCCCGGGATAGATTCCAGGAGAAACTTGAACAGACACTGAATCATTATAAAAGCATCCGCCGGCTATGTGAGCGGGAAGAGAAACCTCAGACATTGATGGATCTGGCAACCATCTCGGGACGCCGGATGCGTAATGAGGGACTTCTGGATGATATGGAAGTTTCAGAAGAGATCAATGCCTGTTCAGTCAGGATCAAGGTTGATGTAAACGGCAGGGAGGAACCCTGGCTTCTGATGTTTAAAAATGAAACTCATAATCATCCTACAGAGATTGAACCATTCGGGGGTGCATCCACCTGTATCGGCGGTGCCATCAGAGACCCCCTTTCAGGGCGTTCCTATGTATATCAGGCAATGAGAATCACAGGTGCTTCCGATCCAACTGAATCCATGGAGAATACCACTCCGGGGAAACTCCCCCAGAAATATATTACCAGAACCGCAGCCCATGGATATAGCTCATATGGTAACCAGATTGGTCTGGCTACAACCTTTGTCAGGGAGATCTACGATCCCGGTTATAAGGCAAAGCGTATGGAAGTCGGTGCAGTGGTGGGAGCCGTACCTGAAGAGATGGTTCGCAGAGAGTCTCCAGAACCCGGAGATGCAATAGTGCTCATCGGTGGTAAAACCGGACGCGACGGATGCGGAGGTGCCACGGGGTCTTCCAAGGAACATACGAGTGAATCCCTTGAAAGCTGCAGTGCCGAAGTTCAGAAGGGTAATGCTCCGGAAGAGCGTAAAATCCAGAGGCTTTTCAGAAATCCTGAACTAACAGCTCTGATCAAGAAATGTAATGATTTCGGAGCAGGGGGTGTCTCTGTTGCTATCGGTGAGCTTGCTCCCGGCCTGATAATAGATCTTGATAAAGTACCTACAAAATATAAGGGTCTCAGTGGTACAGAACTTGCAATATCTGAATCCCAGGAGAGAATGGCTGTGGTTGTTGCTCCGGAAGACATGGATGCACTTATAGCCTTTGCTTCCGAGGAAAATCTGGATGCAACTCATGTTGCCGATGTAACTGTAGAAAACAGACTGGTCCTTAACTGGGGTGGTAAAGCCGTTGTGGATCTGGATCGTGATTTTCTTGATACCAACGGTGTCAGACAGTCCACCGATGCAGTTCTGCCGAAGATAGACTGGGATGTTAATCCTTATGCAAAAACTGAAAAAATTGATCCTGCTCTTTCTGAAAAAGAGAAAATGCATACAGTTCTTAAAGATCTTAATGTCTGTTCCCAGAAAGGTCTTGTGGAGATGTTTGATGCCTCCATCGGAGCCGGAACAGTTCAGATGCCCTACGGCGGTGCACTGCAGCTCAGCGAATCTGAGGCGTCCATCCATAAACTGCCTGTTCCCGGGGGGAAAACAAAAACCTGCAGTCTTATGGCCTATGGATTTGATCCGGAAGTCAGCCGCTGGAGTCCATATCACGGAAGTATTCATGCCGTTGTTACATCCCTTGCACGTCTGACGGCGAGTGGAGGACGATGGAGAAAGGCCCGTCTGAGTTTTCAGGAGTATTTTAAACGTCTTGGAAAAGATCCTGAAAACTGGGGACTTCCTCTGGCAGCACTTCTAGGTGCTCTTGAGGTTCAGGAGCAGCTGGATATCCCTGCTATAGGCGGAAAGGACAGTATGTCCGGTACCTTTCATGATATTCATGTGCCCCCTACACTGATCTCTTTTGCCGTAACAACGGCTGATATTGAAAATACGGTCTCTTCTGAATTCAAAAAGAGTGGAAACACCGTTTATATGCTTCCTGTTTCAGTTGATGAATATCAGCTGCCCCTGTGGGAGATCCTCAAGGCCTCTTTTGACAGGATGGAATCCTGGATAAAAGAAGCTAGGGTTCTGAGTGCCGCCACTGTAAAAGAGGGCGGAATTGCTGCCCAGATATTCAGAATGGCCGCCGGTAACTCTGTGGGATTCAGACTAGCTGACTCAGATCTTCCTCTTTTTGATAAGGGACGGGGTGAGATAATCTTTGAATCTGCGGATGACTCTCTATGTAATGAATATCCCGGTCTGATACTGCTGGGGCAGACAAAGGATTCATCAGTTCTGGATTTTATATCTTTTAAGCTTACTATCGATGATGCGGTTCAAAGCTGGAAAAGTACACTGGACACCGTCTTTCCCGATGATCCGGACAATGGAGCTGCTGAAAGCTGTGAGATCAAGGTGTTCACCCCTTCCAATTCTCCAGCTGCTTCAACTGTTTCAGATCTGTCCAGGGGAAAACCAAAGGCTTTTATACCTGTTTTTCCGGGAACAAACTGTGAGTATGATACGGAGCGCTCTTTCCGTGAGGCTGGGGCTGATACATTGAGTACTGTTTTCTGTAATAGAGACCGTTCTGATGTTCTGGCAAGTCTTGATAAAATGGTTGAGGGAATCAATGGATCTCAGATCCTGATGCTCTCTGGAGGCTTTTCAGCAGGTGATGAACCCGAAGGCTCAGGTAAGTTTATAGCTAATGTTCTCAGAAACCCTGAAGTTGCCGAAGCGGTTCATAAGCTTCTGGAGCGGGACGGTCTGATACTGGGGATCTGTAACGGATTTCAGGCCCTTGTTAAATCCGGCCTGCTTCCCTACGGAAGAGTTCAGGAGCTAAGCGCCGAGGCACCCACACTGGCTCGAAATATAAATAACAGACATATATCCCGTATGGTCACTACAAAGGTCTGCAGTACCGGGTCACCCTGGCTTCAATCCATGGCAGCAGGAGATTTACATGAAATTGCAGTCTCTCACGGAGAGGGACGTTTTACGGCTCCCGAGGCTGTGCTGAATGATCTGGTGAAAAATGGTCAGATTGCATTTCAGTATACAGATTCTGATGGAAGGGCCGTAATGAACCCCCGTTTCAATCCAAATGGTTCGGATCTGGCCATAGAGGGAATTATTTCTGAATGCGGCAGAATCCTTGGAAAGATGGGACATAGCGAACGTTTCAGTTCTGATAATTTTAAAAACATACCCGGTGAGAAGTATCAGTCACTCTTTGAATCGGGAGTTCAATATTTTAAATAACCATCGCCTCGGTAGGACATAAGGAGTCAAATATGAAATGTGCAATTTTTTTCGGCAGCCGTTCAGATCAGGAGAAGATGAAAGGCGCCGCTGATTGCTTAAAGGAATTCGGAGTTGAATATGAAGCTCATATTCTTTCTGCTCACAGGGTTCCGGAAAAACTGGTCGAAGTCATAAGAAGACTGGAAGATGAGGGTTGCGAGTTTATCATTGCCGGGGCGGGCCTTTCGGCTCATCTCCCGGGAGTTGTCGCATCAAAAACCATCCTTCCTGTTATCGGTGTTCCTCTGGATGCCGCATTCCATGGGATGGATGCACTGTTTTCCATAGTTCAGATGCCTAAATCAATTCCTGTGGCAACGGTTGGTGTGAATAACTCATACAACGCAGCCATGCTCGGAGTTCAGATTCTGGCTATAAAGTATCCGGACATTAAAGAAAAACTGATTCAGTTCAGAAAAGATATGAAAGAAAATTTTATTGCTGACAACAGCGAGGGAGTCGAATTGTGAAAGATATTCAGAAGACGGAAATGATGTATGAAGGTAAGGCTAAGAAGGTCTATGCTACAAACGATCCTGCCTATGTAATTGTCAGCTACAAAGATGATGCTACAGCTTTTAACGGTGAGAAAAAAGGACAGATTGCAGATAAGGGTGTATTCAATAATGCAATAACCACAGCTCTGTTCAAACTTCTTGAAGAAAAAAAAGTACCCACCCACTTTGTTGAAAAACTGGATGACCGGGATCAGCTGTGTAAGGCTGTCACCATTGTCCCTCTGGAAGTCATTGTACGAAATGTAATCGCCGGAAGCATGTCCAAGAGACTTGGTATTGAAGAGGGCACTGAAATATCCAATACAATATTTGAAATCTGCTATAAAAATGATGATTTAGGGGATCCCCTGATCAATGACCACCATGCAGTTGCCATGGGACTCAGCACTTACGAAGAACTGAAGCAGATCTATGCCATCACAGCGGATGTAAACAGAATCATGACAGCATTCTTTGACAAACAGGGAATCCGTCTGATTGACTTCAAGCTGGAATTCGGCAAAACGGCAGACGGTACACTTCTACTGGCCGATGAAATAAGCCCGGACACCTGCCGTTTCTGGGATAAGGAAACCGGACAGAAACTGGATAAAGACAGATTCAGAAGAGACCTTGGTAATATTCAGGAAGCTTATAAAGAGATCCTCTCCAGAGTGGAAAAAGGTTGATATGATACCCCATGAAGCTCAGCCTCTGGACGATAAACTGCATGAAGAGTGCGGAGTTTTCGGTATTTACTCCCTATCCGACTGCCCTGCTGCCGAAATGACCTATCTTGGTCTTCTCGGACTGCAGCACCGGGGTCAGGAGAGTGCCGGAATTACGGTCAGTCACGAAGGAAATCTCTCTACAAAAAAAGGGATGGGACTTGTTTCAGAAGTCTTTCGGGATAATGCGGTACAGGAATTGAACGGCGGAAATGCTGCTATCGGTCATGTACGTTATACCACGGCCGGAGACAGCAGCATTGTCAATGCTCAGCCTCTGGAAGGTCACTGTAAACTCGGATCCCTTGCGGTTGCTCATAATGGCAATCTGGTTAATGCAGAAATTATCCGTTCACTCATGGAAGACGGCGGGGCTATTTTTCAGACAAGCAGTGATACTGAAGTCATACTGAATATGGTCGCCAGAGGTGCCTCCAAGGGGATAGAAAAAGCGGTAAGAGACGCTGCACAGGCCATTAAAGGCTCCTATGCTATTGTTCTCTTTATTGATAATAAGCTTATCGGAGTCCGGGATCCTCACGGCATCAGACCTCTGTGCCTCGGCAAACTGAATGACTGCTGGATTTTATCCTCTGAATCATGTGCTCTCAATACTGTGGGTGCCGAATTTGTAAGAGATCTTGAACCAGGAGAAATCGTTGTTATTGATGAAACCGGTGTGAACTCACTGGGCCATGACAGTTCTTCAAATCTGTCTACCTGTATCTTTGAATATATCTATTTCGCAAGGCCTGACAGTCAGATTGACGGGATCAATGTTATGCAGGCGCGTAAGAGGTGCGGTGCGGAGTACTACAAGGAAAATCCTGTTGATGCAGATATCGTCGTGGCCGTACCGGATTCAGGTCTGTCTGCAGCCATAGGTTATTCACAAGCCTCGGGTATTCCCTTTGAAATGGGGTTTATTAAAAACAGATATATTGGAAGAACCTTTATCGCACCCTCCCAGGAGATGCGTGAGAAGGCTGTCTCTGTGAAGCTCAATGTTGTTAAATCCGTAGTTGAGGGTAAGCGGGTCATCCTTATTGATGATTCAATTGTCAGAGGAACTACAAGCCGTCATCTGGTTGCGCTGATGCGAAAGGCCGGAGCCGCAGAAGTTCATCTGGGAATAGTCTCTCCGCCAATTAAACACTCCTGTTATTTCGGGATCGATACTCCCGATACTGAACAGCTTATTGCCAGCGGCAGGGATGTTCAGGAAATATGCAAGGAAATAGGTGCAGACAGCCTGGGTTATATAAGTCTTGAAGGTCTGACCCGGGCATTGAGTCCTGAAGAGACCCATTTTTGCAACGGATGTCTTACGGGTATTTATCCTCTGACTCCCAATAACTGAGCTGATCAAGATTTTACTGAGTAATAAATAAAATACGGAAGGTATAATGCACACATATAAGGATTCTGGTGTTGATAAGGAAGAGGGTTACAAAGCCGTTGATAAGATCAAGGCTGCTGTTGCCGAGACTCATAATGAAAACGTCCTTTCAGGACTGGGCAGTTTTGCCTCTCTTTATGCTTTAAAGGATTATAAAAATCCCGTACTGGTTTCCGGTACCGACGGAGTGGGAACAAAGCTGGCCATTGCCTTTGCAAAAAATCTTTATGACACTGTCGGACAGGACTGCTTTGCCATGTGTGCCAATGACATTCTCTGTCAGGGGGCCAAACCTCTTTTCTTTCTTGATTATCTGGCCTGCGGAAAGCTGGATTCAGATGTTTCCAGCCGAATTGTTCTGGGAATGGCTGCTGCCTGTAAGGATGCAGACTGTTCTCTTGTTGGTGGTGAAACTGCCGAGATGCCGGGATTCTATAAAGACGGTGATTACGATATGGCCGGTTTCTGTGTGGGTGCCGTTGAAAGAGATGAAATCATCAATGGTGAAGCCATACAAGAGGGAGATATCCTTCTGGGACTGGCATCAAGCGGTGTTCATTCCAATGGTTTCAGCCTTGTCCGTTCACTTGTTAAGGATCTTGATGAAGATTTTCAGGGAGAACCTGTTTACAAAGAACTGATGAAACCAACAAGGGTTTATGTAAAAACAGTTCTCTCTGCCATGAAGATGCATCCTGGAGCTGTAAGTGGTATGGCACATATTACGGGCGGAGGAATCCCCGAAAATCTTCCACGTACTATTCCCGCTGGATTTACAGCGAATGTAAATAAGGCAGATATTCCGGTTCTTCCCATATTTGACTGGCTTCAGAAAAAGGGAGTCCCCCGGGAAGAGATGTGGGGAACTTTTAATATGGGCGTCGGAATGATTCTTGTGGTAAGAGAATCTGAGGCTGAAGGATTTAAAAAATCTCTTGAAGAATCAGGTGAACAGGTTGCGGTACTCGGGTATATCAGTAAAGGTGCAGAGCCCTTATGTTTAAAATAGCTGTCCTCATTTCCGGAGGCGGTTCCAATCTTCAGTCACTTATTGATGCATCCAATTCCGGCAATCTTGGTAACGGGATTATTACAACTGTAATAAGTGACAGATCAGCCTATGGTCTTGAGCGTGCTGCTGCTTCAGATATCAGTTGTTATCTTATTGACAGAAAAGTCCATAAGAGAGATCTTTCTGAAAAGATAATGGAAAAAATTCCAATAGATACGGATCTTATAGTTCTTGCTGGATACCTGTCGATTCTCAGTCCTGAATTTGTCAGTGCATGGCAGGGGAAAATTATAAACATTCATCCGGCTCTTCTGCCTGATTTCGGCGGCAAGGGAATGTATGGAATGAATGTACATCGTGCCGTGGTCGAAGCAGGACGCAGGAAAAGCGGATGTTCAGTCCATTTTGTGGAAATAGGTGTGGATACTGGTAAAATAATCCTGCAGAAGGAAGTTCCTGTTGAAAACGGAGACAGTCCTGAAGATCTTCAGGACAGAATATTGGTACAGGAGCATATTGCTCTGGTGGAAGCCGTAAATATTCTTATTAAACAAAGTCAATAAAACCTCGTATTAGGGAAGGGATAAATGAAAAGAGCGCTTATCAGTGTTTTCAAAAAAGATGGAATTCTCGAATTGGGAAAATTTCTCAAGGCAGAAGGATGGGAAATCGTTTCTACAGGCGGAACTTACCGATATCTGCAGGAACAGGGGCTGGAGCCGGTTGAAGTGGCAGCAGTAACTGGCGGCCGTGAGATGCTGGACGGAAGAGTGAAGACTCTCCATCCTGTAATACACGGCGGAATCCTTGCCATTAGAGATAATGATGAGCATATGTCTACATTGAAAGAGGAGGGAATTGGAACAATCGATATGGTTGTTGTAAATCTGTATCCTTTTTTTGATGAGGTGGAAACTGATAAGAGTTTTGAAGAAAAAGTCGAGTTTATTGATATCGGCGGTCCTACCATGCTGCGCTCAGCTGCCAAAAACTTCCAGGACGTAACAGTCCTCTGTAATACAGAAGATTACACCACCGTAATGGATGAGATGAAAGAAGCCGGTGATGTCTCTTTTGATACAAGAAAAACTCTGGCAGGAAAAGTTTTCAATCTTACTTCTGCCTATGACGGTGCAATCAGTCAGTTTTTCCTGAACCGTGACTCAATGCCGGCTTTCCTGAATGGCTCCTATAAAAAAAATATGGACCTCCGTTACGGTGAAAACCCCCACCAGAAGGCTGCCTTCTATACCAATACGTGGGGCGGCGGTGCATTCAGTGATTTTAAACAGCTTGGGGGCAAGGAGCTTTCATTCAATAATATTCGTGATATGGATGTGGCCTGGAAGATCGTCAATGAGTTTGAAGAAATCGCCTGCTGCGGTCTGAAACATTCAACTCCCTGTGGTGTTGCCCTCGGGAAAGATGCTGCGGATGCCTATATCAAGGCTTACGAATGTGATCCCACTTCAATATTCGGTGGTATTGTTGCTCTTAACAGAGAAGTGACAAAAGAGGCCGCTCAGGAGATGGTAAAAATCTTTCTGGAAATCGTTGTAGCACCTTCCTTTTCAGACGACGCTCTGGAAGTACTTAAGGGTAAAAAGAATCTGAGAATCATTCAGACTGATAATACACCTTCAGATCCCCTTGAAATCGTTAAAGTGGACGGTGGAATTCTGGTTCAGGATGCGGATCTCAGTTTCTCAAAAGATTTTGAAGTTGTTACCGAGGCTCAGCCTGATCCCTCACTGAAAGAAGATTTGATTTTCGGACAGAAAGTTGTAAAGCATGTTAAATCCAATGCCATCGTTGTAGTCAAGGACAGCAAGGCCACAGGAATCGGTACAGGTCAGACGAACAGGATCTGGGCTGCACAGCAGGCCATTGAAAGAGCCGGTGACGGAACAGTCCTGGCTTCTGATGCATTCTTCCCCTTTGATGATGTAGTTACTCTGTGTGCTGAAAAAGGAATCAAGGCTATTATTCAGCCCGGTGGTTCCATACGGGATAAGGATTCAATCAAAGCCTGTAACGAAAGGGGAATCCCTATGATCTTTACAGGGATGCGTCACTTTAAACATTAATATTACAGCCAAGCTATTGAGGCCCTTAGGCCTGATCAAAGAAACCGCCGAAGCCTTAAACCGGCTTCGGCAGCACATAGGGAGTCCTGGATGAAAATACTCGTAACCGGCAGTGGAGGGAGAGAACACGCTCTCGTAGCTAAGCTGCTTCAGAATCCTTCTGTTACTAAAGTCTATTGTGCACCCGGAAACGGAGGTACGGCTCGCGAAGAGGGCTGTGAGAACATAGCACTGACAGATATTCGTGCCCTGGCTGAATTTGCAGCCGAAAAAGATATAGATCTGGCACTGCCGGGTTCTGAGGATATGCTGGTTGCAGGGATTGCGGATCTTTTCAAAGAGAAGGGAATTCCTGTTCTGGGACCCCACAGGGACGCTGCAGTTCTGGAAGGCAGCAAATGTCTTGCGAAAGATTTTATGAAAAAATATGGAATAAAAACGGCTGCCTATGAAAATTTCAGCAATCTGAAAGATGCCGGAAGGTTTCTTGAGAGCTGTGATTTCCCTATAGTCCTCAAGGCTGACGGCCTGGCTGCCGGAAAGGGAGTCCTTATCTGTCAGAACCGGGATGAGGCTTTTGAGGCTCTTAATGCTCTAATGAGTGATAAGAAGTTTGGAGCTGCAGGGGACAGTATAGTGATTGAAGAGTTTCTGGAGGGTGTTGAAGCCTCAATTCTCTCATTTTATGATGGAAAGACAATATTGCCTCTACTCAGTGCCAAGGATCACAAGAAAATCGGTGAAGGGGAGAGCGGTGCTAATACAGGGGGGATGGGTGTCATTTCTCCTAATCCTTATGTTGATGAAAAGGTTCTGTCTCTCTTTCAGGAAGAGATAATGAAGCCCACAATCAGGGGGCTTGCTGAAGAGGGACTACAGTTTGCCGGTGTGATCTTCTTTGGTTTGATGATAAACGAGAGGGGAGTCTATCTCCTCGAATACAATCTGAGGATGGGAGATCCCGAGACTCAGGCGGTTCTGGCCCTTCTTGACTCTGATCTTCTGGAGATGATCCAGGCTGCCCTTGAGGGCTCCCTGGAGAGTTGTACTCCTAAGTGGAAAGAGGGAAGCTCCTGCTGCGTAGTTATGGCGTCCGGAGGATATCCGGAGGCATATGAGAAGAATAAACTTATCAGTGGTATTAAAGATTGTTCCGCTTCTGTCTTTATAGCGGGAGCCTCTCTGAAAGATAATGTTTTATACAGTTCCGGAGGGCGGGTTCTTAATGTGGTCGCCACAGCCCACGATCTGGAGGCTGCCAGGAAGGCATGTTATGAGGATGTATCCAAAATTTCGTTTCAGGATGCTGTGTTCAGAAGAGATATCGGTGGTGATGTCATTGGCTGATTATGTAAAAGTTTTTGTATACCCTGTCTTTGAAAAATAACAGTACCGGCAGGGCTTCGTTAATAATCATATTTTTGTTTTTTTAAAACAGTAAAAAGTTACTGAAAAACAATGGTTTCCAATTTTTCAATATTTTTTTTAATATCCAAAAAACAACAAAATTGTATTTTTTGGATTTTTTTTAAGAAAAAAAAGAGTGAAAATAACAGTTGACAACACTTAAGTTGTTAAAAGATGAGTTCTCTACTAATATAAAATAGGCGTTTTGACATGATTATTATAATGTAATATGAAAATGAACAACAGATTATATGTAAAAATGAAGGTTTTATTAAGAAAAACGTATTTTTCAATTAAATATTTTCCATAAATATCTGAATTAGCTGCAAAAATGGTGTTTCTCTATCAATTTTGTGTTCCTATTAACTAAACATTGACAATTCACACTTTTAATCCTATAAAAAGTAGCAACCTTATAAAAGGTTATTACTTGTACAAGGAGAAAAAAATGAAAAAGATCTTAGTACTTCTACTTATTTCTTTCGTAACCTTCGGCGCTTTTGCCACAGGTCAGGGAGAAGGTGGAACAATTAAAATCGGTGTTGCTGGTGCTCATTCGGGAGACCTTGCGTCTTATGGTATTCCTTCCATCAAGGCTGCTGAACTTGTTGTTGATATGTATAACGCCAAGGGCGGTGTACTTGGAAAACAAATTGAACTCGTAATTGAAGATGATGTATGTAAACCTGAAGTGGCTACAAACACAGCTGCAAAACTTGTAGGTGAAGAAGTTGTAGCGGTTATCGGTCATATCTGCAGTGGTGCTACAAAAGCGGCACTGGGTATCTACAAGGATGAAAATATCATTACAATTTCTCCTTCTGCTACCAACCCTCCTCTGACAAAGAGCGGAGATTATCCCAACTTCCTGAGAACCATCGCTCCCGATGATGCTCAGGCTGATGTTGAAGTAACTTTTGCTGTTGATAAGATGGGATTCAAAAAGATTGCTGTACTTCATGATAAGGGTGACTACGGAAAAGGTTTTGCCGAGTTCTGTAAAGCACAGCTTGAAACCAGATCCGGTGTTGAAGTTGTTCTGTATGAAGGTATTCAGGTTGGTGCTGTAGACTATTCTGCGATCATCAATAAAGTTGGAAACTCTGGTGCTGAAGCTGTAATTTTCGGTGGATATCACCCCGAAGCTTCAAAACTGATCAGCCAGATGAAAAAGAAAAATATGGATATTGCCTTCCTGTCGGACGACGGTGTTAAGGACCCCACATTTATCAAGGTTGCCGGTGAGTATTCAGAAGGTGTATATGCTACAGGTCCTGTAGATACTTCTTCCAACCCCATGGCTGTTAAAGCTGTTGAAGATCACAAAGCAAAATATGGAGAAGAGCCCGGTGCTTTCTTCCTGAATGCTTATGCTGCTACAATCGCTGTACTGAATGCTATCGATAAAGCCGGTACTACCGAATATGAAGCAGTTTCTGCTGCACTGAGAAGTGAATATGTAGAAACTCCTCTTGGTAAAATCAGCTTTGATGCAAATGGTGATGCCATTGGTGTAGGTTTTGCTGTATACCAGGTTCAGAACGGTGTTTACGTAGAACTTAAATAAGTTTTCCGAATCTACCTCTTAAAATAATCCGGAGCAGATACTTATTTGTGTCTGCTCCCGGTTTTCTATGGGGATTTAAAAAATAGGAGAAATATTATTTCATGAACCTTGAGTACTTTTTTTCCCTTTTCCTGGGCGGACTTACCCGTGGAAGTATCTATGCTCTTATAGCACTGGGATACACCATGGTTTACGGTATTATTAAACTTATAAATTTTGCCCACGGTGAAATTTATATGATTGGTGCTTTCACTGCACTCATAATCGGAGCGGCTCTGGCAATGACAGGCCTCAATCCGATCCTAATATTTGTACTTGCCTGTCTGGCTGCCATTATTTATTCGGCTGCCTATGGTGTTACAATCGAAAAACTGGCTTACCGGCCTTTGAGAAAAGCCCCGCGGCTTTCTGTTCTCATTTCTGCTATAGGTATGTCCATTTTCCTTCAGAATTATGTTCTGCTGGCACAGACTTCAGATTTTCTTCCGTTTCCCAATTTACTTCCTGAAATGAAGATTCTGGATCCAATTTCACATTTAATGACTACATCTCAGTTTTTAATACTGGTTTCAACAGCGGTGGTTATGATTCTTTTAACCATTCTGATAAAATTTACAAGAATGGGTAAGGCCATGAGAGCCACGGCTCAGGATACGGATATGGCCAAGCTTGTAGGTATCAATGTAGACAGGGTTATCTCTCTGACATTCCTCATCGGATCTGCAACAGCTGCACTCGGAGGTGTTCTGATAAGTTCTCATATAGGACAGATCAACTTCTATATTGGTTTTATCGCCGGTATAAAAGCCTTTGTTGCGGCGGTATTGGGAGGTATCGGAAGTATTCCCGGTGCCGTATTAGGCAGCTTTGTACTGGGTCTGACCGAAAGTTTCGGTACAGGTTACATCTCCAGTGACTATGAAGATGCTTTTGCCTTTATCATTCTGATCGTCATTCTTATTTTCAAACCTTCCGGTCTTCTCGGAAGAAAAGAAAATGAGAAAGTATGATGTTTAAAAAGAGAGACAAATAGATGTTTAATATAAAAGACTTAAAAAAAGCGCTTTTAAACTCTTTATGGTTTATGTTTCTGACCTTTCCAATAATGGTTATGAAAGTAAATACCATAAATGATACCCTTATCTGGCGCTGGATGAATCTTGTTTATATCGGTGTGGGCACTTTTTTCCTGACTCTGATCGGCAAATACTTGTCTGTCAGAAAAGAAAAGCGGGCAGAAATTGTAAAACCCACATTGGTACAGCTTGTAAATAAGAAGATGGAGAATAAAAAAGTACGGTATTCCAGTATGATCACTTTAGTGCTGATTGTAATTCTCTATCCCTTTATCATGTCAATGTATCAGACCAGTATCATGACTACAGCTCTTATGTATGTAGTTCTAGGTCTGGGTTTGAATATCGTAGTAGGATTCGGTGGACTGCTCCATCTGGGATATGCTGCATTTTATGCTGTAGGTGCCTACACATATGGACTTCTGTTCTATCATTTTGGTATAAATTTCTGGATATGTCTTCCCCTGGGTGCCTTTCTCAGTGCCATATTCGGTATTCTCCTGGGTTTTCCTATTTTACGTCTGAGAGGGGACTACCTGGCAATTGTAACTCTGGCGTTCGGTGAAATCGTAAAACTGGTTCTTGAGAACTGGAATGACTTCTCCTTCGGACCAAGTGGAATCGCAAATATTGCACGTCCTTCTTTTTTTGGACAGAAACTGAAGCTGGCGCAGGTTACTAATTTCACATATTTTATTGCCATAGGTCTTACCATTTTTACCATCTTTGTAATCAGAAGAATGGAGAGCTCAAAAATGGGCCGTGCCTGGGAAGCTATGAGAGAGGATGAAATTGCATGTCAGGCCATGGGAATAGATATTACAAAAGCCAAGCTGACGGCATTCTCTATGGGAGCAGTCTGGGCTGGTTTTATGGGTGTGTTATTTGCAGCCAAAACCACCTTTATCAATCCCGCAAGTTTCACAACATGGGAGTCCATCGTAATTCTCTGTGTTGTTGTTATCGGCGGTATGGGTTCTATTCCAGGTGTAATAGTAGGAGCCCTTATATTTATTCTGACTCCTGAATATCTGAGAGCATTTTCACAATACAGAATGCTCATTTTCGGAATTGCTCTGGTAATGATGATGATTTTCAGACCCGGTGGTATTATCCCTAAAATTAGAAGGGTTTACAAATTTGCAGCTGACAAAGATGATTCACAGGAGGTAGAGGCATGAGTGATGCTCCCGTTCTGGAAGTCAATAACCTGTCTATGGTATTCGGAGGACTTCGGGCTGTAGACAATGTCAGTCTCAATATAAAAAAGGGTGAAATTGTTGCCCTGATCGGACCAAATGGTGCCGGTAAAACAACTTTCTTTAACTGTGTGACCGGTGTATATATCCCTACACAGGGTGAAGTAAAAGTAAATACACCCGATGGTAAAAGCACAGTTCTTAACGGACTCAAACCTAATGTAATAAATGAGAAGGGTCTTGCCCGTACTTTCCAGAATATAAGACTGTTCAGCAATATGTCTGTTCTCGAAAATGTAATGATCGGCCGTCATCAGTCCCTTAAGTCCGGGATTCTCAGTTCTGTTCTTAGAACTAAAAAGAATCGCATCGAGGAAAACAAGGTCATTGAAGACAGTTACGAAATTCTCAGAAAGATCGGTTTGGAAATGTATGTCAATGAACTTGCCTGCAACCTGCCCTACGGTGCACAGAGAAGGCTGGAAATAGCCAGAGCCATGGCGACAAACCCCTTTCTTCTGCTCCTTGATGAGCCTGCGGCAGGAATGAACCCTCAGGAAACAAATGATCTTGTTGATCTTATTCAGAGACTGCGGAAGGACGAGGATATTACTATTCTTCTGATTGAGCATGATATGAGTCTGGTTATGAGCCTTTCTGAAAGAATCTACGTCGTTGATTACGGTAAAATGATTGCAGAGGGAACTCCCGTGGAAATCAAGAATAACAAGGAAGTTATTAAAGCCTATCTTGGAGAAGATATTGATGCTTAAAATAAAAAATATAAGTACTTATTACGGAAACATACAGGCACTGAAAGATATATCAATTGATGTCTCCGAGGGAGAGATTATTACACTGATTGGTGCAAACGGTGCCGGTAAATCTACAACCCTCATGTCCCTCTGCGGTATTGTTCCCATCAAATCGGGCAGTATTGAATTTGAAGGAGAGGATATTTCAAAGATGAATCCCGACAAAATTGTCTCTCTTGGGATTTCCCAGGTTCCCGAAGGTCGAAGAATCTTTCCTCAGCTTTCGGTTAAAGAGAATCTTGATATGGGTGCTTTTCTGAGAAATGACAAGGAGGAGATCAAAAAAGATTTTGATTATGTTTATGATCTTTTTCCCCGTCTTGCAGAGAGAAGAAATCAACAGGGCGGTACTCTAAGTGGTGGCGAGCAGCAGATGCTGGCTATCTCAAGAGCCTTGATGGCAAGACCTCGTCTGCTTCTTCTGGATGAGCCTTCACTTGGACTGGCGCCTCTTATCGTTCAACAGATATTTGAGATCATCAAGAAAGTGAACAAGGAAAATAATACTACAGTATTCCTGGTAGAGCAGAATGCCAATATGGCTTTGAAGATTGCTCACCGGGGTTATGTTCTTGAAACAGGTCGGATAAGTATGACTGATGATGCTGATAAACTTCTTGCCAACGAAGATGTTAAGAAGGCATATCTGGGAATCTGATCCCGAATATACCTGTTTCAGATATTTGAAAAAGCCCTGAGGTTGATATTAAAACCCTCAGGGCTGAATTATATTAGATTTCCTGCCTGAATATTGTTTTTGACTTCTCCCGGGGGCATGAGTGTCTCAATCTGGGAGTTGATTTCTTCAGCCATATCCATCAGATATATCAATCTGCTCCAGGGATACCCTGCATTGTAGATTTCTGATTTCATTCTTATTAAATTTTCAGGATTCTTCATCCAGAGATAAGTTACTGCTGTGATTCTATCTTCCGGAATGAGTTTCAGCATAGTCGGCAATACGCTGCCATCAAGCCAGAATGGATAGATGGATCTTCCCATATATAACAGATACCAATAACTGAATTCACTTCGCTCGTCATAAAAGTCTCTGACCATCCATGGCATATCCTGTAAAAGAAGACTGTGATCAATCAGGTATGCGAGATCATCCAGAATTGTCTCTCTATCATCTGAAAGGATTTGAAAAGCGGAGTTTAGATACTCACTTTTTTCATCATCGGACCAATTTCTATACAGCAGATCTTCATATATCCGCTGTACTGCAAGTTGATCTTTATCAGCCCAGTAATTTATCTGATGCATCAGCCATTCTCTGTTATCTATGTTTCTTTCAGGGGAAATATGAGCGTTTTTATACAGATTCAACAAGCCATTAAATTCATTTAATCCTTGGTAAACGGTTGTTTCCTGAATTACAATTTCAGTGGGTTCTTCTGTTTTTTCACTGACGGTTTCCACAGGCAGTGTTGAACATGAATAAAAAAAGAACAGCAGGGGCAGAAGTGATATATATCTGTGCATAAATTACCTCAACTTTAATATGGAACAAAAATAATATAATAACCATATTTTGAAAAAGGAATTGACTAAAATAAAAAGCCCTGTTAAGTTATATATATTGAAATCAATATATTGATTTATAAGTATTAAATTATATAATTGCTGATATAAAGGAAAACATCATGGAACTTAATAAAGTTGATGCAATCAATATACGTTATACAGAGCTTGCTGACAGTGACTGTTGTCTATCATGCGGTAAAGCCATTCAGTTTGCTGGAGCCCAGGCAGGTGAAGTCTGTCTGGATCTTGGAAGCGGAAGAGGAAGCGACGTTCTTCGAATGGCCGATCAGGTGGGTGAAGAAGGGTATGTTTACGGTATCGATCTATCAGACGGAATGATAAGAAAAGCAGAGAAAACTGCCAAAAAACTCGGAAAAACAAATGTTGAGTTCTTACATTCCAATCTTGAAAAATTACCTCTGAAATGTGGAACCGTAGATTTGATTATATCAAACTGTGTTCTTAATCATGTTGCTGACAAAGCTCAAACCTGGGCTGAAATATATAGAGTCTTAAAAACAGGTGGACGTTTCACAGTCAGTGATATCTATTCGACAGTGGATGTTCCCGATGAATATGCAAATGACCCCGTAGCCGTTTCAGAGTGCTGGGCCGGTGCCGTGACCAGGGAAGTCTATATGAGCCTTCTGGAAGGGGCAGGTTTTGAGCATATCAATATACTTGAGGAGTCCCAACCTTATGAAAAGGGCAAAATATCTGTAGTCAGTTTCACAGTCTCCGGTTTTAAAACCGGAAGCTGTTGCTGTTAATAAAGACAGGAGGTGGATTATGAAATCTCTAATTAAGAAAAAACAGGGTGATGTTAAGAAAACAGCTCAGTGCTGTGCAAAGATTTCTCCCGTTGTGGCTGGTTGTCACGACTGATTTTATCCGGGCCTTCTGGCCCGGTTTTTTGAAACAATAAGGAAATAAAGTGAGTTTAAGAAAATCCCTACATACATTTTGTGCTCCCATTAAGGATTCTGAATCCTGGTATATTATCAATCCCCTATCTGGTCAGGCCGATCTGATAGGGCCTGAAATAGCCGGAGACTTTCTGGATGATAAACTGCAGGATCCTCAGCCTTTTATAGAAAAGGGTTATTATATGGAAGAAGATAAAGAGAAAGCTCTTTTTAATTCCTCATATCTGGATTTTATTGATCAGCAGGATGACGCTGAGGTGCAGATCTTTTATGTACCCGACTATTTCTGTAATTTCAAATGTACATACTGTTATCAGGAAGAATACGGTGTATCAACAGCAGTAAAGGATCAGACAGAGATCATCGATGCCTTTTTCAAATATCTGGATAAAAATTTTGCAGGCAGATCATATTATCTCACCCTTTTCGGCGGAGAGCCGCTGCTGACATCAGAATCACATAAGAAGAATATTTTTCATTTCCTTGACAGAGCTGATGAACGGGGATTATCCCTGGCAATCGTTACAAACGGTTATTCTCTTGAATCTTATCTACCGCGTTTGAAACAGTCAAAGATCAGGGAAATACAGATTACTCTGGACGGGCCTGCAGCTATTCACGATGTACGACGACCCTTGAAGGGGGGAGTAGGAACATTTCAGAAAGTTTCTGATGCTGTGAACATGACTCTCCAAGCAGGGATACGGGTAAATCTCAGAGCAGTTATAGATAAACATAATATTGATTCCCTTCCTGCACTGGCTCAATATGCCATTGATCAGGGATGGACTGAATCAGATCTATTTGTGACACAGCTTGGGCGAAATTATGAGCTTCACAGCTGTCAGAAAGACCATGCATATCTTTATACAAGAATAGGAATGTACGAAAAAATTTATGAATTGATCAATGATCATCCTGAAATTCTTGAGTTTCATAAACCGGCGTTCTCTTTGTCCCGCTTCCTGTCGGAAGAGGGTGAACTGCCCCAGCCGCTTTTTGATTCCTGTCCGGGAGCAAAGACTGAATGGGCCTTTGATTATACAGGCAATATCTACTCATGTACGGCTACTGTAGGTAAAAAAGGTGAAGAGCTGGGACAGTTCTTTCCTGAAATAATAATGAATGAAGAAACTATTGAGGAATGGCAGGAGCGGGATGTCTGCTCTATTGAAAAATGCCGGAGCTGTGCAGTACAGCTTGCCTGTGGAGGCGGTTGCGCCGCTGTTGCAAAGAATCGGACCGGCAGCATTATGAATGCAGACTGCCGGCCAATTAAGGAGTTGATGACCCTCGGGTTGTCCGCTTATCTGGAAGAGTAGGCCTCATAGCCTTTATCAATTTCAATAACCCGGGCTGTAGATCAGTCAAGGTAGAATTAGGAGATATTCAAATGGCAGGGAAAATTAAAGAAATCAATGCAGTAGACTGGGATCGGGATGTTCTGAAGGGTGGAAAAGTTGTAGTAGACTTTTATTCCACAGAGTGTCCTCCCTGTGAGGCTCTGGCCAGCAAATATGCCGCCTTGAGTGAACTTTATGGTAATGACCTTAAATTTCTGAAGATTTTCAGACAGGGAAACAGAGAACTGTCCCAGGATCTGGAAGTAGTCAGCTCTCCTACTGTTATTTTTTATGAAGATGGTAAAGAGATGGCAGATAGACAGACCGGAGGAATCAAACGTTCTTCACTGGTTGAAACACTGGATAAAATGGTCGGTGACAAGAGAGCTGTAGAGATCAAAAACAGTATTGAACCTTTTACAAGTGAATATGATGTAGCTGTTATGGGAGGAGGTCCTGCCGGACTGACTGCAGCCACCTATCTGGGACAGGCTCACCTTAAGACTGTAATTATTGATACAGCTCTCACAGGTGGATATGTCGCAACAACCCATCAGGTATCTAACTATCCCGGTTTTATTGAACCCCAGCAGGGAATGATGCTGGCACACTTCATGAGTGAGCAGACAAAGGGTGCAGGTGTTGATTTCAGAGCGGCTGTGGATGTTACATCCATCGATCTGAATAAAAAAGAAATACTGATTGATGGTGTTGAAACCATCAAAGCTAAAAAAGTAATAATCGCAACCGGATCATCTCCCAGACCACTGGGCCTTCCCGGAGAGCTTGAATACAGAGGGAACGGAATATCCTATTGTGCCACCTGCGATGCAAAATATTTTGATGATAAGGATGTCGTCGTGATCGGCGGTGGAAATTCTGCAATCGAAGAATCTCTATTTATTGCCAGGTTTGCAAAATCCATTACCATTGTTCATCAGTTTGATGAGCTTCAGGCAAATAAGGAAGCTCAGAAAGAAGTATTTGCCAATGAAAAGATCAATATTCTTTTTGAACATGAGCCCAGAGAGTTTGTAAGAAACGGAGCCATGGATATGTCTGTGGTTGTTGAAGATCTTAAAACTAAAGAGATGAAAACACTCAATACCAACGGAATATTTGTATTTGTAGGTTTTCTTCCCAACCTGGACGGATTTACAGCAGATCTTAAAAAAGATGACTGGGGATACCTTATATCAGATGAAGACATGAAAACAAACATTCCCGATATATATGTTGCCGGTGATGTCAGAACAAAAAAATTCAGACAGATTACAACAGCTGTATCAGACGGAACTATCGCCGCCATATCAATTTCCAGGGAACTGGGCTGATTCTCAGATCTTTAACCTCTCTGGAAAGGGGGGTATTATAAAGCTGTCGTACAGATAAAAGTCGGCGGCTTTTTTTTACATGAGCGGTGAAAACAGTCTGCAAACAGAATTTCTCAGTTTTCTAGAAGAACTCATGGACTGAATTTCCTCAAGGGTTATTTCCCGGCAGCAAAGGCTGTCCAATACAAACTGATCCTTCAGGTTCTTTGAAATATCATTATCATAAAATACCGCATTAACTTCATAGTTCAGCCTGAAACTGCGTATATCCATATTACAGGTTCCCACTGTGCTTACAATGCTGTCCATTATCACTACCTTGGAATGAAGAAAGCCTTCCTCATAATGGAGTATCTTTACTCCCGCCTCAAGGAGAGGTTCAAAATAGGTGAATGCTGTCCACCAGGCTATCTTCTTATCAGGGATTCCAGCCATCATCAGAGTTATATCAATTCCAGACATTGCTGCCGATTCCATTGCCTTCATCATGGCTAGATCCGGGATAAAGTAGGGGCTTTGGATAAAGACCTCATGATTGGCATTGGTTATCATATTAAATATAAGCAGCTCTATGGAATTCCACTGTGAATCCGGGCCGCTTACAGCTATCTGAACGGGTACATTAATAAGGTCATCAGGAAGTTGTTCCGGCAGCTCTTCAGGAAAGAAGTCATCTTCAATCAGCATCTCATGTCCACAGTTAAACCAGTCTGTTAGAAAGATTGACTGGAGAATATGGACACATTTCCCTTTCAGCCGTACGTGAGTGTCTCTCCAGGACTCAAAAGATGCTCCGCCGTCAATATACTCCATGCCGACATTCATGCCCCCTGTGTAGGCTATAATGCTGTCTATGACTACAATTTTTTTGTGATTGCTGTAATTTATTTTCATTCGTGCCATCAAACGATTCAGATCTTTAAAATAGCTGAATTTGACACCGGCCTTTCTAAGTTCTTTTTTATATTTGAAAGAAATTCTACCAAAGGATCCAAGCCCGTCAAAAATAAGTTTGACATCCACACCCTGTGCGGATTTCCTGACAAGAATATCCTTTATTTTTTGACCCAGCTCATCAGATTTCCAGATAAAATACTCCATATGAATGGACTGATTGGCATTCTCAAGATCTGCCAGCAGCTTTTCGTAGAGTTTTTTCCCTGAATAGTATATTTCAACACTGTTATCCAGGGTCAGAGCAGCCTGATTGGAGTTTAGAAGAAGTTTTATACTTTTCATTACATCAGTCATAGATTCACTATCACCGATTTCACTCTCCTGCAGCAGTTCCCGCTGTGATTGAAGAAGAGGCTTAAGCTTTTCTGCAAATAGTTCTTCAGGTCTTTTAGGGATTATTTTTGAATTCTTAACGTCCATTCCAATGAGTAGAAACAACAGGAACCCCCAAATGGGAATTGCCATAATAAGCATCATCCAGGCAAGACTTGCTTCACTCTCCTTATTGGAGAGAAGAATATAGATTATAGAAAAGAATATTATAACAAAGTTAATATAATAAAAAATATCCGGGAGAAAACTAAACATACTATTCCTTTTTATACCGAGACTGAATAAAAGCTTTAGTAATCACTTTAAATCAAGGTTTGAGAACCTCTATATCTTAAATATTAGGTTATTGAATAACGGCAAAGCAAGCGTCATCTACCTGCTATCATAAGTGTTAGAGGCTTAAGAATATAATAATATACCAATACATTAGCATACAACTTCCCTTAATGCTGTTTTTTTGTTATTTTCTTGATCATTATGGAAGTATTTATACTGGGAACAGGAGGCATGATGCCTCTGCCGGGGAGACACCTGACCTCTGTCCTTATGAGAAGAGAGGGAGATCTCTTTCTCTTTGACTGTGGTGAAGGTACTCAGGTCTCTCTGAGGAAGCTTAATTTACGTTGGAAAAAAATTACAAAAATATTCATATCTCATACACATGCGGATCATATTACCGGGCTGCCAGGAATTCTGATGCTCTCTTCTCAGGTTGAGAGAACCGAACCTCTGACCATTATCGGACCAGCCAAGATCAAAGAGTATGTTGAGAGCAGTCGCAAGGTTCTTGATATGTATGTCAATTATGAGATAATTATTGAAGAAATAGCCGAACCGGACAAACCTGGAATTGTTTATGAAGACGAAGAGATGACCATTCGTTCGATTCCACTGAATCATTCAAAAGTCTGTGTCGGTTATGTTCTGGAAGAAAAGGAACGTCCGGGAGTCTTTTTTCCTGAGAAAGCAAAAGAGGCTGGTGTCCCTGTGGGTCCTTCATGGTCCAGGCTGCAGAATGGTGAATCCGTAGAGCTTGAAAACGGACAGGTTATTCTTCCGGAACATGTGATGGGTAAGACGAGAAAGGGGAGGAAATTCAGTTTTGTAACTGATACAGCTGTTGTTCCCGGTCTTTCTGAAGAAGTAAAAGATTCAGATCTGTTTATATGTGAAGGAATGTTTGATAAATCACTGCAGGCTTCTGCTCGAGAGAAAAAGCATCTCACCAGTCAGCAGGCGGCAAGCATCGCCGAAGCTGCCGGTGGTATTAAAAGGATGGGGCTGATTCATTACAGTCCCCGGTATACAGAAAAAGAGCTGCAAAATCTTTTACGGGAAGCAAAAGAGATCTTTCCTGATACCTTTCTCACCCGTGACAGAATGAAGATAGAAATTCCCTACGAGGAATAAAATCTTTCCCCCATAACTCAGAAACAAAAAAATCCCCCGGTTTTCCGGGGGATAAATAATCTAATCAGATAAATAAGTTTATGACTTATTACTCAAATACTCTCTGAACTTTTCAGGATCTGATCTGAAGCCTACGATGGGGTTTTCCTCATCAGCCTTGTTCAATGATGTATCTGCTTCCTTGATAAGTCTTTTACCAGTGATTAAGCGTCCATTACGTGAAGAGAGTCCGCATTTAAGATTACTGAATCCGGATTCCTGTTCAAGTTTTTTGATAAGACTCTGAGCATCACTTATAGCATCATCGAGATCCTTATTCGGTTCAATGAGGGCCAAAGAATTTTCACCGGCTTCAAAGATAAGATCATGATAACTGTATTCATCTCTGACTGCAGCAGAAATCTGTTCCATTTCATTCTCATTTCCCATATCTCTTATCATCAGCAGAACCAGATCCTGATCAAAGGATGCTGATCGCTCCAGTTCAAGACCAAGTCTTTCATCAAGAAACGCTTCCCAGCCGAGACCGGTTTCGGGATTATAGAGGGTGGGTGAGCCGTCTCCTGCAGCAGGTTCAACATCATCTAGATGCGAATCATCAATATCAAGGTCATCAGATGACATTTCATCAAAAAGACTGTCGTCTGCAGGAAATTCAAAATCATCAGCAGAATCATCTGCTGCGGCCGAATCTACAAAATCATCTGATGGCAGCTCTTCATGATCCATACCAAGAAGATCTTCTTCATCGGGTATGTCGGGAATGCTGTCTTCAAGATTCATATCATCAAGGTTCATATCATCCAGATCAGAATCCAGACTGAGGTCATCATCGTCCATTGAAAAGTCAGAATCCGAAGCTGGGACAGGTTCATCGGAAGGAATATCAAAATCAAGATCATCATCCATAGAGAAATCTGAACTGTCATCCGAGCCAAAGCTGTCATCAGACAAACTGTCATTGCCGAAAGAATCATCACCAAAGCTATCTTCCCCCAATCCTGAATCCAGGGAGGATCCGCTCATGTCTTCAGCAAGAGCATCAGAAAAGTCAGAAGCCGTATCGGATTCTTCATTCCAATCTTCTTCTGTTTTCCCCTTTGGAGCTTTCTCCTTTGATAGACTGAACGCTACAATCAAAATCAAAGTTATTACAAAAAGGACTATTACTGCCAGAAGTGCAATTTTAAGAACATAGAAAACAGATGTTCTTGGAAGAACAGTGAATATGATATCAATATTGCTGCCTGGTTTGTTTTTAATCTGAAGAGGTACAGAACCTATGCTGTTTGAAAAACTCAGTCCCTTGTATGCGGGATTCTGTTCAAGAGCATCAGATTCTTCACTGACGATCTTAACCTGTCCGTTCCTACTGTAAAAATATTCAATACCCGTATCATAGGAGTATATGGATAATGCAATAATATCCTTATTCTCAGTAAATATCTGCTTGATATCCTCGCCGAAACCCTTGTCGTAGAGAGTTTCACTATTGCTGAGAGAACCGGAGACTCTCTGGACTAACGCCGGTAATCTGGACGCATTGTTTTCAGTATTAAACTGACGCTGATTATACAGGTAGTACCCTGACCAACCCGCGGTTGCCAACAGCCCCAGAATCACTATAATTGTATGTACAGTTGTAATTGCCTTTTTCATAGTAAACATTATACGCAGAAATAAAGTTTTGTGCATTATTTTTTAAAGGATTTTTATGGATCAGAGAAAAATGATGCTGCCTGAAGGCTGGTATCCCCATTCCATCGGGTCAGCAGAAATGCAGTTAAAAAGCTGGGAATCTAAAAATTTCAGCAATGGCGGAGAAACTGCCGCTGGAATTGCGCCCCATGCGGGCTGGGATTTTTCCGGTTCAATGGCCTGGCAGATTATCAATTCCATACCCCGGGACTGTGATCTTGTCATCATAGCCGGAGGTCATCTCTCAAGCTCAGCTGAGTGCAGAGTGCTGGATTACAGCAGCCTGGCAACTCCTTTCGGAGAGCTGAATGTAGACAGGGAAATACTGCAGCTTCTCTGCAGTGGATTTATACCGGACAGAGATATGGACAACACTGTTGAAATTATGCTGCCTATGATTAAAAATATTCTTCCACAGATCACTGTTCTTCCTGTAAGAATGCCTGCTTCCGTACAGTCTGTGGACTGGGGAAGGAGGGCCCGGCAGATATGTTCTGATAAGGGCAAGAAGACTTTTCTTCTTGGTTCTACTGATCTGAGCCATTATGGTGCACGATTCGGCTACATGGATTATGGATTAAGTGATCAGGCCAGAGCTGTAGTCCGGGAAAAAGATAGTAGGTACCTTGAATTACTGGCTGCTCTTAAAGTAGAAGAGTCGATCAGCTATGCACTTACTGAAAACACAGCATGTTCATCAGGAGCCGCCGCTGCGGCTGCAGGCTTCGCCCTGGAAGCAGGTATCCTGGAAGGCCGGATCTGCGAGCATAAATATAGTTATGATGTATACGATTCAGGAAGTGATTTTGTAGGATACGGTTCTGTTCTTTATCAGTAATTCACAGTTTTTCTACGAATCAGATCTATTGTCCACGATCTTGCCTGATTAAGTGCAGTTGTTCCCGAGTCACATTTTTTCCTGAAATGGGCTGCTGCAGGAAGAATAGAAAGAAGTATCTCTTTCTGACTCTTATTCAGTGAGTCCAGAAACTCATTAATATTTCCCTTCAACTCAGGGATATCATTAATCTTTTCTGCAAGTTCTTTTAGAAAATCCTGCCGGCTCTGATATGATCTACCTGCACTCATCATTCTGAACTCATTCCCGGGCTTTGATTTTATTCCTGAAAATTTGAGGTGAACTCCGTCTGCACGGATGTTTTCTATATGTGCAGACATTCTCTCAGCTTTTTTTTCCAGGCTGGATTTATAATGGATCATCGGTTTGGAGATATATCGGAATCCACCTTCAAAGATCTCCTTATTCAGGGACTTGTTATGAAGGACAAAATCCATAACCTGATTTTCAATACCCGAAATCCGACAGCTTGATTTCTGAAAATAGGGAAATACATAGCTTCCCCGGGCATAAGGTTTACCGTAAGGGTATGAAAAATCTGCACCATAGAGCTGTATATGTTTAGCCCCGAGAGATTCAGCAAGGCTGAGGGCAGCATGGGTCACATTGCCTCCCGAAGTATCAATATGAGGAAACTGTCTGAAATTCTTACTCACATAGTTGGAAAAAGGATGATCGCTGGTAAAGAAAAAACAGTTTTTTGCAATACGGGTAAGAAAAGGAGGTGAAGCCAGATCCAGAACAAGTGGAACATCTTCGGGATAACCCTTCATGAAATGGTGATAACTTATATGCTGACAGTCTATGGAAATGACCATATCAGGGGTGAGCCCATTAGCAAGAAGTACCGGAAGAGATGTATCAGTGGCAATAAGAGTAGATTTTTCCCTGTTTCTGATAAGGTGAGGCATTTGTTTTTCCAGTCCAGGACCGGCAGCTGTAATCTGAACCTTATGTACCGGCTTAAGGGTGACAGTAGTCTCCTCAGAGGCTTCAAGGTTATTCAGTGTATTTACAAACCATTTCTTCCCGAAATGAGTCTGTACGGTGTAATCATCAGTTATAGCAGAGATTGATTCCTGAACTACTTCCGCTAATCTATGATAGAACTCAGGATCTCTCTCAATTCTGGTTCTCAAACTGATACTCTGCAGATCACCCGACAATACAGGTACATATTTTGTCAGCAATGTTTTTTTAAAATCTTCAGGATTTTCAGAAATCCAGAGTCTGACCCGTTTATCCAGGAAAAGAGAACTCAGATCCATAAGACTGAGAATCGACCTGACAATAGAAGGATCATTTTCAATAATAATCAGACTGCTAAGCTCTTTATTACTCAGAAGGGGAAGAAGGTGATAAGCACCTCCCAGACCATAGGCCAGAATCATGCCGCCCTTTATGTACTGCCGGGACAGCCTTTCGCCCTCTCTGACAGGATTAAACCTTGAATGGAGAGGTTTTTCTACAAGTACAGGAACAGGGTTTCCGTCTCTGGATGTTATCACCGTTATTTCATCTGTGTCCCTGCAGTGAGAAATCAGGGATGCAGCTTCTGAAGATGTAGACGCGAGGCAGAGTAGATTTTTGTCCAGAATCTTATTATCCATTGGAAATACAGCCTATTTTTTTTATGAGATATTTTATCTTATACAGAAAATCGGATTTTGCGGAGTTTTCATTTAAATTATTTTTTTCAGAATTGAGTCTGAATTTTGGAAAAACTTCTGCTGTAAACTCAGAAAGGTGGGAGGACATTTTGTCATTATTCTCAAAATCCAGTATCATATTATTTAAATTCTGCTCTATGTTTTTAACTCGTCTACGTCTCTCAGAAAAATCCGGATACTCTGTATTCATTTCAGTTTTTATTTTAAAGGTCAATGCAGGTTTTATAGGCAGAGAATCCAACTCAGGAATCGGAAGGCTTACGGCTGCAGGTTTAAGTCTGAAGACTTTATTGTTGAAATTCTGCTGCTTGAACCAGGCCGTATAGGTATTCATGTTTCTAGTGAGTCTGTACTGTCCGTCAATACTCTGTGTCATAGACGCTGCTCTGTTATAGAAAGCACTATATCCGGGATTCAATCTAGATTCGTCCTTGAGAATATATGATGTAAATGAGTGAGGCTGAGCATGCATTTTAATGTCACTCATGCAAAAATCAAGACCGGTAATATATATCTTGTTCCGGGTGAGTTTCATTAGGTAAAAAAGAGCTGTAGCTGCTACAGTTCCCATCTCAGGAAAGCCCTGCAGTTCATTCTCTCTTAATAAAAGATTCTCAGGAAAGCTGTGCTGATTTATTCCACAGCAGAAATTCTCAGATTCAATCAGGGATGAGATTACTGAACTGATAATTATTGTATCCTTGTGGAGGAAACGTAAATGTTCCCGGGCATAAAATCCGGGATCAGTAGTGAATAGTATATCCGGTATCACTCCATATGAGCTGAGCAGGGCTAGTGATGAGGGTAGAGCAGCAATAACATAGCTGTTCTTCAACTCAGAAATCCGGCTGATATGCTGTTCAAGGCTCGGACCGGAAGCAGTTAGAATTACAGGAGCCTCGATAGAAAGGATACGACCTGAGAAATCCTGATAAAGATAGTTTCTGAAACTATTAAGAATCCACTTGAGGGCAAAATGATTTCTGGTCATCTCTGAGCCATGGGATATTGATAAATGTTCCAGAATCTTTTTCTGATAATTATTATGAATGTCGGAAAAAAGTGCTGCTGTGGAAGGCAGTTCAAAAAAAAGGATGTTTCTTATATCTATATCATAAAGTATTGAGCCGAGAAATCCATCCAGACTCAAATCACTCCCAGGATGATAATATTTTATATTATCCAGGAGCCCCTGAGATTTACAATAGTTGTAACAATCGGAATCATAGAAAAATATAATAATATTTGAACTGTCATGTACACTTTTAAGTTTTTCAAGAATATATCCAAGACCGGGTTCAAAAACCAGAACTGTCTTTTGACTGTTGTAATCTTCCTGTGCTGTGAAATTATTTAATAGCTGAACTGCTTCTTTTTCAGGATCATAACGGGAATGAATATATCTGTTAATGAATCTGGCAGTCAAAGGTCCTTTACGACTCTTTTCCAGAAGCATTTTACATCAGAGCCCTTATCAGTTCATCCTGTTCTTCTTCTGTAGCAGGAAAATCAAAATCCCTGGTGCTGAGCACAGGAGAAGTCTCAAGGTCCTGAAAGAGCAGGGGCAGGGATGCTGAAAGCTGATGAATAAAAAGGGATTTATCAGGAACACGCTGTTTGTCCAGAATAAGAAGAACCTTGTTATTTCCCAGGTCAATCAGCTCCTGTTGAGGTCCGGCCATGGTTCTGAAAACAGAAAGTATCTCTTTTTTCAGATGTAACATGGAAAGACCTTCCTTGATATTCATAAGCATTTTAATCAGAGGAGAGAGATCAACTTCAATTATATAGACATCCTTTCCGGCAAGAGCCTTGAGTTTGTCCAGAAGTTCCACTTTTCCGGGTCTTCGAACATTAGTATTTCCTTGTACCACAAGAGCTTTTCTACTGTTAAATACATTCTGAGAGAAACGGCTGCTAATATTATTAAATAGATTCTGCCAGTCATCGGGAACAAAATTATGCCACTGACTAATCATTATTATGCAGATTATTCTATTTTCATGAAAAAAGGGGAGCCAGTGAATCTCTTCTATAAGACCGAATTCTCTTGAAGACATATACTCTTTCAAAAAGTGAGTTGCCTGAGATGTTACAAGACTGTTTTTCTGTTCAAGCATTGAAGTAAACTCAGTTGTTTCAATTGTATGACGGTCCATTCTGAGTCGATTGGTTGTTGTCTTGTCATAACCCTTGGAACTGAGACAGTTAAAACTATCGTCTGAATCAGATTTTAAAAAAACAGCTGCTTTTTCTATAGAAAGGTGGTTTATCAGCTGCTGAAAAAGTACAACAGGATAGTCCACCCCTTTTTCGAGATTGTGTAATTTCTGAAGAAAATCATCCCCCGTACCGTTGACCGGCACCTGGGAGTCTCTGGCTCTGTCTAATAAACCCATCAGCTGGTGATTCCAAGTTCCTCAAATATCTTTTTGTATACTTCGAAATGTTCACTACGGGCGAATTCCTGAATCTTGTCTTCTGGAAGGGATTCAAGTAACTGATCCATATAAGTCAGTATTTCCCGGATCTCTTCTTTAAGTTCAGGGGGAAGTTTCTTGAGACTTGCACTACTGTTGGCTTCATCAAGATATGAACGCTGTGGGGTTTCGGGCACTTCCTGAACTGTCGGCCCATGAGCAGGTTCTATAGCTTCATGAACTTCCGGTACAGGAGTTTCATCCAGCTTTGCGGCTTCGGGCTCAACTAACTCATTATCAAAAACAGACTCTTCAGGAGCCACTTTCAATTCAGCTTCTTCATCTAATTCAGCTTCTTCAAGTAATTCAGGTACAATATCATCCGAAAGATCATGGGGGAGATCAATTGAAATAACTTCTTCTTCATCCTCAGCTTCTGCCGGTTCAAGATCTTCAGATAGCCCGTCAGTAAGATCACCGGGGACATCATCCAGATCAATTTCTATGGTTTCAGTCTCTTCATTTAACTCTTGAGGAACGGATTCTTCCTCAGGGATCGCCAAAGCTTCAAGAGAACTGAGATCGATCTCTTCTGTACCGGGCAGATCTTCATGATCTTCTTCTACCATAAAGGATTCAGCTTCATCCAGAATTGAATCAATAGAATCCAGTTCATGCTGCATTTCATCATTAAGTTCAATGGATTCTTCTTCACTTATTTCATCCAGATCGAAATCATCAATCTCTACTTCCGGATTTTCAGAAATATCAAGGATGATTTCATCATCTGATTCAGTGATATTAGGAATATTGTTGTCAATTTCCAGATCATCAAAATTATCTATTTCAGGTAGGTCGGATGTATCAAGGCTGAAATCATCAAAACCATCGTTATCCACATCCATCAGACTGATAGTCGCAGGCTCTTCGACAGTATCTTCAGCAGATTCTTCAAGATCATCAAAATCATCAGAAATTGTTATATCATCAATATTGATATCATCCAGGTCGTCAAGTTCACTAAGATCAGATATATCTTCTATGGAGGCTTCTGGTATATCCAGATCATCAAGCCCAAGAGATATATCTTCCAGACTCTCATCAAGTTCTTCACTATCCGGTTCAATTACACCAAGATCCGGATTATCACCGAGATCTACAACTTCACCTTCATCAAAATCGTCTTCCTGTTCATCAGAGAGGGTGAGGTCAAAATCAAAATCTTCTTCCTCATCTTCGTTGGTTTCAGTTTCTGCTGATGAAAAAGAATCAAGATCATCCAGGGAAACTTCCTCAATTTCATCCAGTTCAAGATCGACTTCAGGAGCTTCTTCCCCGTCAGCTTCGAGTTCATCCATATTAAAATCGAAATCATCCAGGGAAACTTCTTCAATACCATCATCAGTCAGAAGACTGTCTATGTCTGATTCATCTAATTCAGGTTCTGCTTCTTCAGGATTCTCTGAAGTAAGATCAAGAACCAGTTCGTCTTCATCAAGACTTATATCCTCATCAAGACTTATATCCTCATCAAGAGAGAAATCATCCAGACTCAGATCATCTTCTATATTTAAATCATCACTATCCAGTGTAATTTCTTCTTCTGCAACATCGGAGAGTTCATCCAGATCCAAATTATCGTCAAAATTGAGATCATCTGTGTCTAGATTTATCTCATCAACAAAATCATCTTCGAGACTTAACTCGTCAGTATCCAGTGACAGATCGTCATCGAGACTTAACTCTTCAGTATCCAATGACAGATCGTCATCGAGACTTAACTCTTCAGTATCCAATGACAGATCGTCATCGAGACTTAACTCTTCAGTATCCAATGACAGATCGTCATCGAGACTTAACTCTTCAGTATCCAATGACAGATCG
>NZ_QQPQ01000026.1 GCF_003346715.1 Oceanispirochaeta sp. M1 | reverse complement strand
GCAGTTCATACTTTCGCATAAACAGACTCGCTTTGCTGATTGCCTGGTGACAGCTCCTACGGGGACGGTATCCATAGCTTGAGGGGTGAAAGTCTTCCTCATAGATCGGCTGTAAAATTGTGAGCAGTGCCTGTTGCACTACCCGGTCTCTAACTGCTGGAATGCCAAGAAGTCTCATCTTGCCATTGCCCTTGGGTATCTCTACCCTTTTCACAGGCAATAGTTTGTATGTATTACTCCGCAGTTCTTCTACCAGATGAGAGAGATTGTCACCAATACTAGACTCAAAGCCCTCTATGTCCTGATGATCTATTCCACCAGTGCCTCCAGAGGCTTTGACTCTCTTAAATGCTTCATATAACGTTTTAACATGAAGCAATCTGTCGTACAGGCTGTAATATACTCTTCCGGTCATCGCATCACCTTCTTTCCCTGTTCCACTTCAACATCCACATATTCGACGGAAGGATCTGCAATTTCTATCCAAAAGGCAATATTTGCAGAATTCACATCCTCTACTCTGGCAAGAGACAGTTTCACACTCCAGCGGGAACTCTCCAGTTTCTACCAGTTTGTGCAAAGACCCTGATTCGTCAATCAGATTGTGCCTATGCTGTTATTTCTTCAGAGACCTCCAATGATTTCCTTTTGAACTTCATCCCTTCGCAAATGCTGACGCTTTTGGCATTTCCAGCATCCCATTATAATCAAATGCAATGTCATTCCGGTTTTATCCTCCAAACCATTACTGGCTTTCACAGGCCGGAACTTAATCCCTACTACGGATTCATCTGTCATCCTGCAATGCATCAAATGATCCTTGGCTTTCACCTTGTTTCATCCTATCAGACTTGCTGAACACTACAGGATTTGCCCAGTTACTGAACTGGCTCCCTGTAAACGATTCCATCCTCAAACACATACTTGATCTAATCAGGGATTGGGCTTTCCCATATTTTGCAAGGTTACCCACCAAATATGCCGAATCAGGTTTGCTTTCGCTATGTACCGTTCACTTCCTATTGCTTCCTTCAGACCCTGCCGTTACCAGCAACGCCCTTGCAATTCGGATTATCTTCCCCCTGATCAGGGCGATGTCTCTTTCTTTCAAGAAACTGGGTTTGCCAGCTTCGCTGGGCAAACAAAAAAGCCCCGGTTGATTAACCGGGGCTAAATAAAATCATAATTAAATTAGAGAAATAGAATCAAACAGGAATAAACTGACTCATCAAATCAGGAACACTCAGTTCTCCCAATTTACGGGTAAACTCACCGCTGTCCTGATGAAAATCATAATCTTCCCGCCAGGTCTTGTAGTTTCTGATAACCTGAACAACCGCAGAACCCACATAGCGAGCCTCATCATCGGTCATTGTGGGATGGAGAGAGATTCTCACCCAGCCCGGTTTATCGGTCAGATTTCCGCTGTCAATCATGTCGGTTATCTTCATGGATGTATTATGATCAATGGAGAACAGGATATGTCCATAAGTACCCGCACAGCTGCAGCCTCCTCTGGTCTGGACACCAAAGCGGTCATTCAGCAGTTTTACAATCAGGTTATGATGCTCACCGGGAGCATATATTGAAACGATGCCCAGACGATCTTTATTCTGAGGCTCCAGCATATAAACAAGGGGTTCCTGTTTCAGTTCGGCATAAAGGATCTCATAGAGCTCCTCCTCCCTGCCGCGGATCTTGGACGGTTCCATGGCTTCCTTAACTTCTATGGCCAGAGCACAACGTATGGCCTGTAAAAACCCCGGGGTGCCTCCATCCTCTCTGATCTCTATCTCATCAAAGTAGCTGTGACTCCCGAAGGGGGTTGTCCATTTTACGGTTCCGCCGCCGGGCTGATCAGGAATAACTCTCTGATAAAGATCATTGCTCAGAACCAGGACTCCCGATGAACCGGGACCTCCCAGAAACTTATGGGGAGAAAAATATATGGCATCCAGCCTCTCTTCGGGATCTTCAGGATGCATGTTGATATCAACATAGGGTGCAGAGGCGGCAAAGTCTATAAAACAGTAGCCTCCTGCCTGATGCATCATCTTTGCCATCTCATAATAGGGGGTAATAATTCCGGTTACATTGCTGCAGCCTGAAAAGGCACCGATAAGGAGGGGTCTGTCACTGTTCTTTTTAAGAAGGAATGCGAGAGATTTTAGATCCGGAAGCCCTGTCTTATCCACTCTGGGGAGAATTTCCACGTCACAGGCACACTCTTCCCAGCTTATCTGATTTGAGTGATGCTCCATATGGGTGATGATCACAAGAGGCTTTACAGGACCGTGACAAGTCTCGGGACAGCCTTCGGGCAGCCTGAGTCCCAGCAATCTCTGAAGCTTACTGATGGCGGCAGTCATACCAAATCCGGACAGGAAGAGAGAATCCCTCTTATCCGCACCTACATGCTCTTTGATTTTCTTTCTGGCATCATGATATGCCCGGGTCATCGTTGTTCCGGTTACTGTAGTCTCGGTATGGGTATTGGCCACCATGGGGCCTATTTTTTCCGACATGAACTTTTCAATTGGTCCATACAGCCGTCCACTGGCAACCCAGTCAGCGTAAACAATGGGAGCTGTTTCTGAAGTGGCCAGTTCCATTGTCTGGTCTATACCGATGATATTTTCTCTGAAAGGCAGGAAATGTTCTGTCAATGTCATATTAGAATCCTGTTTTTAACTATTTCAATATATAGTAAGCCAGAATGAGTCATGAATCAAGTGTTAATAAAATGCTAAATCTCTGTGTCTCCTGTATATATATCTTTCCTGTGTATTCTGATAAAAGGTAAAAATGCATTACGTTCTGCAGGATAATTCTCAAAATTCCTACGATACCACTGATGATTGGCAAGGGCTCTGGGAAAAAGATTGGCAAAGGTAAAAAGTGAGAATGCCAGCCCTGGAAGAGACCATGTCAGAAGAGCCCAGCCGCTCCATTGTATCCACTCGCCCAGATAGTTAGGATTGGAGATCCAGCGGTATAAGCCGCCTCTGGGGATATGATAACCCTCCCCATTCTTCCTTCTCAGTCCTCTGAGAAGGGAATCTGAATAGCTGTGTATGAAAAAACCGCATAGAAAGATAATCAATCCGGGAATAAAGGGAGATTCTGTAAAGATTTTTTTATCCACCCCCGGACGTAGATAAAAGAGAAAATAACCATTAATAAAACCGTTCATCACATTGAAGAACCAGGCGGAGAATACTATGGCTCCCGGGAAATTCTTCCTGCTGCCCTTCATCAGAAAAGGGAAGATAAAGGTTCTGTATAGATAATGGAATTCCCAGATCAACAGATAGATAACATTCAGGGAGCCCTCCTCTCTTGCCGGAGAGTAGAGATACAGAACAAAGATAGTCGCAGCGGCAGGCAGCTCCATCAGCATCCAGGCCATACGGGAGTCCCATACAAAGACAGCCCTTCCTGTATGACCGAATTTGCCATAAGGGGCTTTAATATACAAAAGAAGAACCAGGATAGGGACTGTCAATGCAAACTGGGTTATCAACAGTATCCTGTAAATATTATCAATCACTCTTCATCCTTAGGAACCATGATCTGATTTTATATGAAATCAACTGATTCTCAGGGCTGTCAGAAAATCAGCTTGAGGATCTTCAAGTTCGAAAACAACTGTTTATCTGTTTCAAATCCGATTTTTCTTTCTGAATTTTACGGCTCATATCTATAGTAAACCTCTCTATATATATCATCAGTACAGGGTGTGCAACAATGCTTGAGTTCCTCCATTCAGCGGTAAAAAAGTTCCGCTTTCAAAGACGTAACCCCTTATCATATATTATAACCTTTCCTATCAAAAAAAATACCTTAAAGCCGGGCTTTAAGGTATTTTTCAATATGTTACTTTGAACTAATTATTATTTGTAAGGACTGAAATCGATGTCACCAAAATCTGGGTTTTCTTCTGATTTGTAACCTGTAGCGAAAATTGTGTCATAAGTTAATTGTGGATCTGTAGCTAATAATGTATCAATTGGTGAATAAGCAGTTTTTGCTCCATCAATTGAAGGTCCACCGGACAAACCAGTTAATCCATCAACACCATCAACGATGTTTTTAGCGATTGCAACTGAGTCTTTTACTAATTTAGAAACGTCTTTAAATACTGTCATAGTCTGAGTTCCCTTACCAGTAACAACGTCACCCATTAAGCTTGCTAATGTAACATTAGAACCATCCTGACCAGTAGTATAGTATTTGCTGTATGGTGATGCCATTTTAGCAAATTCCTGACGAATCGCTGCTGAAGTATCATCGTTTGGAGCCAATACAAATACTGTGTCAGAAGTTTTAGTGATTTGTGCAACTACACCTGCAGCTTTGATACCGGCAGTTTCAGGATTCCAATCTGTATCAATTGGTAACATTGCAGCCTGTAATGCATCTTTTGCACCATCATCAAAATTAGCTTCTGTGTATTTATCCAGTGCCAGGAAGGGAGCTGGATCCTGATTCACAATATTAAACATATCTAATTCAGGCTGAATCATTTCAAAAGCACCACCAAAGAAATATGTTGCATTTGGCCAGTCAACTACGCGACCGGAGAAAATTGCTAAATCGGCTTTATTACTGGCAGAAAAACCTTCTGCTTTAGCTGAGTCAACTAAATGTTTACCCATTGCTTTACCAACATTCCAGCTATTAAATGTAGTATAATAATCAGCTACATCTGAAGCAGATTTTGCCATACGGTCATGTGCAATGACAATAACATCTTCAGCATGTGCAGTAGCAACTGATGCTCCACCATTACCATGTGCTGTGATAATAATAGCCTGAGCACCTTTGGCGATTAAGGCTTCTACATTTTGTTTCTCTTTTGATTCATCACCCTCAGAAAATAAAATCTCAAATTCGTAACCTTCACCTAATGCTTCCAGTTCTGCTTTAAAGAATGCACCATCCTGGTTTGCCCATCTTTCTTCTGATGCATCTGGTAATACAACACCAATTTTAATTTTTGAAGTTTTGTTCCCACTACAACCAATAAAAATCCCTGAAATTACTACTAAAGTCAGTAGTGTAACTATAAAACGTTTCATATATTCCTCCTGTGAAATATTAAAAATTGCAGCTTAATAATTTTCTGCAAAAATTTACTCTTTAATAAAATCTGCTTCTACACTGACTCTGATTTTATCTTTAATTTTGTTGAATACACCCTGTGCATTTGTAAATTTATATTCATATTCGATAAGATCTTGCCGATTTTCTTTTTCAGCTTCTTGAAGTTCTCTCTTAGCTTTGAAAAAATTATCACGGGCGAGTAGGAGCTCTGCTTTATTCTCTTTCCTGGCATAATGCATACCGACTAAATCAACAGGCATAACGTTTCTTGTGTAGATATCAAATACGACAGCAAACAACAATACAGATCCTAAGATGATTGGTTCGATATTTGCGTCGATACCTGCTAATGACATACCATTTTTCAGTGAGATGATAACCACCGCACCAACCACTGCATTCACTACTTTACCAATTCCACCCTTTGCACTGGTTCCACCAATAAAGACAGCTGCAATTGCATATAATTCCCAGAAAGGACCATGCTTTGGTGATGCATTTTCAAGTCTTGAAACATACATAATACCTGCAATCATTGCTGTGATACCCATTGATACAAATACAATAATTATCGTTTTTTCAACACTGATACCAGATAATTCAGCTGCCTCAGGATTTCCACCTACGGCGTAGATTCTTCTACCCAGAGTTGTTTGTGTTGACATGAAATGATAAATAACGACTACAACAACAGTAATTAATAGCAGGTAGGAAATACCTTTATTCGATGCAAATGTATATGTCAGATATCCGATAACAACTGATAGAAGAAAAATCTTTGTAATAAATAATTCAACTTTCTCACTTGGAATACCAAGCTTTGCGTGTTTTTTACGAGTTAGTATTCCTGAAGTGATTGCTGCAATAATGATGACAGCACCAGAAATCAGTGAAAATAAATCATATCCACTAACATCATATGTTGGTAAGTATCCAATACCGACTTTAATGAAGAAATCATTTGTTGTTGAGATTGTTCTATTGTTTGTTTTAAAGAATAATAATCCCTTGAAAATAAACATTCCGGCTAAGGTTACTACAAATGAAGGCACTTTAATTTTAGCTACAAAATAACCTTTAATGATACCAACAATGATAGTAATGACTAAAGCACCAAGTAATGCTAAGATTACAGGTTGTCCACCAGTTTCAACTGCGACGACAACGTAAGCTCCAAGGAATGCCCCGATGTATCCTACTGATAAATCAATTTGTTGTGTAACGATTACAAGTGTCATACCAACCGCTAATACTGCAACATAGGCTGATTGATTTAATAAATTTGTAAAATTGAATGCTCCTAAGAAAATTCCATTTGTCATAAACTGAAATATTACAAAGATGACTATTAAAGCAATAAACATTCCAAAATCTCTGATATTTGTTCTTAACATTGAGATTAACGTCAGGAAATATTTATATATTACCCATCCAAATTGTTGGAATACATTTCGATCTTCTACCATTCTTTCTCCTCTGGTTGCATTGGCGAGCAGCAAGCAACGCTTGCGACCAGCCTTAGGTTGCATAGGCGAGCAGCAAGCAACGCTTGCGACCAGCCTTAGGTTGCATAGGCGAGCAGCAAGCAACGCTTGCGACCAGCCTAAACTGTTGCCCTTTCCATAATTTTTTCCGGCGTAGCATCTTTAATGTCAAATTCAGCGGTTTGAACACCTTCAGCGATAACATAAACTCTGTCACACATACCTAAAATCTCAGGTAATTCTGAAGAAATGATCATTATACTCATGCCTTTTGCTACTAAATCATTAATAATTGTGTAAATCTCATATTTTGCACCAACGTCAATACCCCGAGTTGGTTCATCTAAAATTAAAATTTTAGGTTCTGCAAATAACCATTTACTAACTTGTACTTTTTGTTGATTCCCACCACTTAAGTTTTTAACCGTTTGTAATATAGAGGGAGTTTTTATATCCAAATCATTTACATACTTCTCAGCATACATATTCTGAGTCAAGTAATTAATAACACCCATTTTTGATATTTTTTTTAATGCAGAAACAGTTATGTTTTGTCCAATTGTTTCTTCTAAAATGAGTCCATCTTTTTTTCTATCTTCAGATACATAAGCAATACCATTTTCAATTGCTATTTTTGGCGAACTTAGTTTAACTGCTTTTCCAAATATAATTGTAGAACCGGTTATTTTATATTTCTTTGGATTTCCAAAAAGACTATGTGCAAGTTCTGTTCTCCCGGCACCCATTAATCCCGCAATTCCTACGACTTCACCCTTTCGAACCTTTATATTTGAATTACTTACAATATATCGATTAAGAGAAGGATCAAAAGCATTTAGGTGAACTGTTTCAAGTACGACATCTCCACCAGTATATTTTGGTCTTTTAGGAAAAATATCTTCAATCTCTCTACCAACCATATTTTTGATTATAGTTCGTTCATTTATCTCTTCTTTAGTCATTCTGGCAACGGCCTTTCCATCGCGAATAACAGTGATAGAATCAGCGATGGCTTCAACTTCTTTTAGTTTATGTGAAATCATAATTGAAGTAATACCTTGCTTTTTAAGTTCAACAAGTAATTTTAATAAATTATCACTATCATCTTCATTTAATGCTGCAGTTGGCTCATCTAATATCAATAGTTTTACATTTTGACTTAATGCTTTTGCAATTTCAACTAATTGCTGTTTCCCGACACCAAGCAAACCAACTAAACTATATATATCAACATCCAGTCCTACCATGTCCAGATATTTTTTTGCTTCTTTTTTTGTTTTGTCCCAACTCATAACTGATAAGCTATTGTGGATTTCATGTCCAACAAAAATATTTTCATAAACACAGAGATTTGGAAAAAGTTCCAGTTCCTGATTGATAATTACGATCCCATTAGAGACCGAATCTTTGATTCCGTGAAAATGCTTTATTTTTCCATCAAATATAATATCTCCATCATAATCACCATAGGGATAGATACCACTCAATACTTTCATTAATGTTGATTTTCCGGCTCCATTTTCACCAACTATAAAATGGATTTCTCCTTTTTCAACTAATATATCTACTTCATCAAGTGCTTTTACACCGGGGAATGACTTTGTAATTGATTTCATTCTTAACATTATATTGTCTTCCAAAAAAACACCTCTAAACTTATTTTTCTCTTTATATTCTTTTGTTCCAGAATAAAAATCGACTTCATAAATTGCTTTAAAAAATAACTATTTTTTAATGTTATATTGGAATTTTAAAACCTGATACAGGATTATCATGATATGGATAGATCATTTTTGATATGAGGAGATTTTTCAATCAAGGGATAGCACAGATTTGTGGTTAGTTTTGTCCTGTAGCGTTTCGGTAAACATCTTCTCGCGAATGAAACCCGTCACTGATAACAGTCGAGTCAAGATTCTCTCTATAAACGGGGATAGGTGTATCTACATAGAAGGGAATCTCTTTACTACTATTATTATCGATATATCTATCGGGTTCAGGCATATCGTTTTTTGCCATGGAAACAGCAAGCCCCGCCGCTCGCGCTGCCATTTTTTGAATAGGTTTGTACACAGTCATCAGTTGGGTTCCTTCAACAATACTCTGACAGGACACTAAATCAGCATCCTGCCCGACAACGGCAACTTTTCCCGCCAACTGTCTCTCCGAAAGAAGTCTGACCGCAGCCTGGGCTATGAGGTCATTGGCTGCTGAGATAGCCTGTATATCTTCGGTCCGATCGAGAACTTTTCCGATTTCAACAAGAGCTTCATCATAACTCCAGAGCTCAAGCCATATTTCATCAATTACTTTTATATCGCCTTTCTCTATAAATGGATCGAGGATTTCGTGAACTCCATTGTTTACCTGGAAACTGTTGTTATCGTGTATGGATCCGTTGACAATAATATAGTTACCCACAGGGACACGAGAGATAAGAGCCGATGAAAGTAGCCTGCCCACTTCATGATTGTCAAAAGAGACGTACCCGGTAATAGGGACATCCATAATTGGCCGGTCGTAAGAAAGAACAGGAATTCCCCGATCCATGGTCTTCTGAACAACGCCTCCGAGAAGGACTTTGTCCTGAGGAATGACAACGAGCACATCAATATCCTGCTTAAGCAGATACTGAATCTGAGGGATCTGATCAAGGGCATTTCCCGGAGACTTGGCGAATATAACTTCCGCTCCGAGCTCCCGGGCCGTATGCATGAAAATCTTAATATCACGGTCCCATCTCTCAAGAAGAAATGTCTCGGATGCTGCAGAAAATCCAATTCGGATTATTTCTTTTTCAGAATCATCTTTTTCAGAACAGGAGAGAAACAAAATAACAGACAGGAAAATGATAGTAATTCTTTGCAGCATTATACAGTGCTCCTTTTACCAAGATCAGATGGAGAAATACCCATTATTTTACGAAATATCCTGCTGAAATAATTCGGATTCTGATATCCCACCATAAATGATGCTTCTTTAATGGAAATATTTTCATCTCTCAGCAGGAGAACAGCCTGATCAACTCTGTATCTGTTAATGTAATCGATGAATTTTGTATCCATATGTTCAGAAAATAAACGACTCAAATAGCTGCCCGTTACTGAACACTCTTCGGCCACAGACGTCAGCTGAAGCTGGTGACTGTAGTTCTCTGCAATATAGGCAAGCGCTTTTTTTAATGGTTTTGGATATGTCTGGCTCTTCTGCAGATCCAGGAGATTAAAGAGCTCGGTCATGGCCGATACCGCCCAAAGCTCCCACTCATCCATCGTTTTAAGGGGCATGATCTCCTCGGCGGGATCAATATTAAAATTACTCCTGATAAGTATGTGATTCTCTGTATCATGTAGAAGAAGGGTAAAAAGAGCTACCATTTTCCCTTTGGCAACACCGAACTCGTCTTGTTTGAATTTTTCAACCCAGAAATTCTTAAATAACTCTTCACCTTTATTTCTGTCATTACAAAGAATCCCTTTGAAAACAGAGAATATTTTTCGTTGTTCTCTGTTTCTTTTGTTCTCACTTTCGTCTGAATCGGAAAAAGGCCGGAAGGCTTCAGAAACAGATTTTGTGATTTCAGAAAAATGATAGGAGCCACCCAGGCCCAGGACTAAATTGACTTTATTTACTTCATTGATAATGAGTCTCAATTGCTTATCAAGATCCTTCATCTCCCTCTCTTCAGGAAAAAAGAGAATCAATTTATCGCCCAGTTCTGAGGAGAGGCAATTGTATTTATACTGAATTTTTTGAACAAGATTTCCATAAAGATCTCTTCGAATCTCCTCTGAAACTGATGAAAGCCCCCCAATGAGAGAGATGGCTGCTCTTTCGCAATTTATGGAAAAGAGATGGCAGAAATCATTCCATGAACTTTCATCAGGGTTTTTCCAAATAAGACTTGTTAAAAAATTATTCAAATTTTCATTTCTGGTTCTTTTGAGAAACTGTTCCTCCTCGAGGAGGTTATCGCTTTCCTTTTTTCTCTTGTCGAGATTCTTTTTAACTTTGTCCAGTTCTTCGAGGATTTTGTTTTTCGATACGGGCTTTACAAGGTATGAGAATACACCTAGTTGAATAGCTTTCTGAGCAATATCAAAGCGTTCATAAGCCGTAGCCAGAATAAAAATGATATGGGGAAATAGAGGCCTGAGTTGACGAATTGTCTCAATGCCGTCCATCCCCGGCATTTGTATATCCATAAAAACCACATCTGGGTTTTTTTCTTTAATTTCCTTAATGGCTTCTGTTCCTGATCTGGCTTTACCGCATAGTGAAAAATCATTGACATATTTTGTCAAGATAAAACTGAAGCTGTCCAATACAGGTTCTTCATCATCTACAATCATAACCCTATACATGGTTCCACCTCTGTGTTGATATTGATGATAATGTCTGTACCTCTGCCAATTTCACTGTGGATTTCCACAACATTTTCGACTTCAGGGTAGAAGAAATAACAGCGCTGTATGACATTCTCCAGTCCCATCACTTTTGAGCTGAGCTGATAGTCATGAGTATGGGGTGTCAAAAGAGCTTTTACAGTTTTTTCCGGAATTCCAATTCCGTCATCTTTTACAGAAATCCGTAAAATCGGGTGATTGTATTCAATAGAAACAGAGACAGTACCTATTCCCTCTTTGTTTTTAAAGGCGTGTAGAACCGAGTTTTCTACGATTGGCTGCAACGCCATAGCGGGACAAGTGAAATCATCAAGCAGTTCCTCGTTGATATCCAATTCGAGGCGAAGGGTTTTGGGGAAACGGATTTTCAGAATATTAAAATAGGACATTAACCCATCGTATTCATGACGCAATGGAACAAAGAACTTCTTTTCCCTAATGTTATATCGGAAAAGTGCAGCTAGATTTTCCATAAAGTCTGCTGTTTTCTCTGCCTCTTCAACAATGGCGAGCTGAACCCCTGTATTAATGGTATTAAAGAGAAAATGTGGATTCATTTGAGCCTGCATTGTGTATAGTTCCATTCTCTTGAGAAGCTGCTCCATATTGAGGTTCCGGACTCTCTCAGTCATGATCTGCTGCTCGATATCTTTCTGCTTTTTCAATTCGTTAATATAGTGGCTGATGCTATTTTTCATTTCATTAAAAGCTGATGCTACATGATTGATTTCATCAACCGAGTCAAACTGGACATCCTCCATATCAAAATCCCCATCGGAGATTTTCCCTGCCATCAGCGAGAGTTGATGAATGGGAAATGAGATGGTATTCACATTTTTCATAAGTAAGGAGAAGGCAAATGCCATAATAAGCACGATGAGAATGAGACTATACATCTGGATTGCCCGGAACAGTTCGAGAAAACTCCGGTATTCGCCCAATTGACTTCTAAAACCCTTCAGACTGACTTCGTTGATTTTATCGGTGATATAATTGTAGAGGATGGACAGATCTTCAAAGCCCTGTGTGTATCCCGGAACATTCCTGCCCCGCTTCATTTCAATAAGCTGATTCACCTGAAGCAGATAGGAATCTATGAGAAAGTAGATATCCCTTTTCAATAATTCTGATTCATCATCGATGATAACCCGTTTATCGGGAAGAGTATCTTTAATTGTTTCCGAAGCATAGAGGAGCTGAGCCAGGGATGAAGAAGAATAAAAACCGAGATAACTTTCGATTGGTTCCTGTATTTCATCCAGCTGTACCTGCAGAATGTGAAGGGATTGCTCATCTTCAAAGCGCTCATCGGCTATATCCTGCAGAGAGAGAGACAAGGTGAGAATTATGCCGAAAGAGATCACGGTGAAAGACATGGAGAAAACAAAATAATAGAGCAATTTTGCCTTGAGGGAATTGCTTGTGCGGAGTCTACTCACCTGATTCATTTCCCTCTTCATTTCCCGAAATGATACTGATCCCCGTATCGACATAGGCAGATGTATATCCGTTTGTATTTATATCCTGCAATGCCAACACAGCACTGTATCCTATTAGAAAGGGATCTCTTACGATGGTTCCCAGAACCAACCCTTTATTTATATACTCTTTAATCCTCTCATCATCTCCGAATCCTATGACCTGGATCTCACCGACGAGATTCATATCCACAATAGCCTGAACCGTTACAAGAGTATCATTGGGATCTGTCAGAACAATGACATCAATTGCCGGATCCTGTCGGATCAGCCTATAAGCCAGCCCTTCTGCATCGAGCGGATTAAGTGTTGTTTGCTCTTTCTGGATATTGGCGATGCGATAACCGAGAGTTGAAATTAACCCCAATTCCAACAGATTCGCCTCAGTCATCAGTCCCGGATTTTTTTCGCTGTAAACCAGAGCAAGGTTGATTTTTTCTTTCTTAGATTTGAGAGCCAGCTTTCCGATAGCCTTTCCCGAGTCAAAGTTGTTCGTACCGATAAAAAAAGTCTTTTCGTCTCTGACTATCTCATTCTCTATCTGAATAATGGGAATGCCTGCATCAGAAATAGCTGCGAGATTTGCCAACGTATCAGAATCTTCCTGATAAGCATAAACTCCAATACCGTCTACTCCGGAATAGGGAACCATTTTCAAACTCAAAGGAGCCTTGTCCAATTCATGAAATGAGATGGAACAATCTATGGATAAAGAAGCACTCAGAGCCCCCTCTTTTAATTGCTTGAAAAAGGCATGGTCTGATGCAGGAATAAAAAAGGCATAGTGGTATGTCTTTTCCTCAAGATTTCCAGAATTATCTCTAAAGAAAAAAGGGCTTTTCAACATTATGTTCAAAGATAAGATGAGAACGACACTAAAAATTGAGGCAAATATATATGGTGCATATTTTAAAAATCGATTCACATCACAATATTAGGTTCTAATAATAGAATTGTAAAGAATCATTTTATAATGCCCTGGGAGTCTGTCGGACTCTCAATCTGCCAACATATAATGGAAGCCCACAATGGAGTTCTCACCTTCAGCAGTACTCCCGGTGAAAATACTACCTTTAAGATAAAACTTCCTCTGGTTTGACAGAGATCATTCCTGTTTCAGACAATCTGCAATAGCTCGGCTCAATTCATGAATCTCCACCGGTTTCTGAAGATAGTCCAGAAATCCCCTGGTAAGAAAATCACTCTTTTTATATTCGTTGGAGTATCCGGAGATTAAAATAGCCTTTATTTCCGGATCAATCTCTTTCATACCGAGAAAGGAGTCCAGACCGTTCATTTCGGGCATAATCATGTCCAGAATGACAAGATCAATGTGCTTCTGCTCCCGCCCGTAGATTTCAAGTCCCTCACGTCCATTTTCCGCTAGTATGACCTCATATCCCAAAGCAATTAAATGGGCTTCGTACGTTTCCCGAAGAACTGACTCATCATCCACTACGAGAATGCATCCTTCTCCTCTGAGAACAGAATCCTGATCAGTATTCCTGATGAGTGTGCCTATAGAAAGAGGAAAGTAGAGACTGAATGTACTACCCTTTCCGGTTTCACTAACTACAGTGATAACTCCCTTATGCTGTTGAACTGTCCCATATACTGCTGCCAGACCGAGACCTGTCCCATCCTCCATCTTCTTGGTTGTATAAAAGGGTTCAAAGATCCTCTCCAGCTGATCAGGAGGCATTCCTGAACCAGTATCCCTTATGTTGACTTCCAAGAATAATCCAGGATTAAGGTCAAATGGTGATTTATCGCAATAAGAAGCATCCAGTTCAGCAAGAGAACTATTAAATTCGAGATCTCCTCCTTCGGGCATAGCATGAGAAGCGTTTAAACCGATATTGAGAAAGATATTCTGAAGCTGTGTAAGATTTCCATTGATTATAGAAGACTCTGCGAAAAGCTGAGTTTTTATATTTATGTTTTTATCAAGGCTGTGCTCCAATAGAGAAACAGCACCCTGTATTGCAGTATTAAGATCAACAGGAGCCATATCTATAGCATCCTGACGGGAAAACATGAGTAGATTACCGGTCAGATCAGAAGCTCGCCTGGCAGATTCAATAATTAGTGAAAGATATTTACCCGTAGTTTCATTTTCATCTACATAGGATTTTAAGAGCTCGGCTCCACCAAGAATTCCACTGAGCATATTATTAAAATCATGTGCAATCCCGCCGGCCATCTGACCGATGGCATCCATTTTATGGCTTTGACGAAGTGATTGTTCAAGTGTTACATTTTCCGTAACATCATCAATTCTAATTACAACTCCATTCACATCATTGGATATTAGAGGAAATACAGTAATATCATCATAATAGCTTCTATAGTTCTCCTGACGGACTCTTCTGTGCAGCTGCTGCTCCATTCGGGAATCCACTGCACTCTGAACAATATCATAATCTTTTACAAATTCAGGAAGAACCAGATCAAAAGGCTTACCAAGAACATCATTGGAAAACTTCTTGTATACGCTTTCGGCCTTCCTATTCCATTGAGTGATTATTCCATCTGAATTGACACCGATAATAACAGAGGGCATGGAATTGATTATGCTGTCAATATAATCATGTGTTTCTTCCAGCTCAGCAGTCCTTTCTCTAACACGCGTTTCCAGAGAGTCTCTTGTATACAGAAGAGTAATATTTGCCTCATTTAATTCTTCAACGGTCTGTCCCAGTTCATCATTTGTCCTTTGAAGTTCCATGGTCCTCTGATCAACTGTTTGTTCAATTTCCATCTGTGAGTCCCTCAGTTCTGAAAGCATGAAGTCGAACGCAGCCGACAGTTTCCCAACCTCGGAATTCGATAGGATACCACTGACAACAGTCCTGTCTCCTCTGGCGATCTTATCTGCAATAAGAGTGAGATTTTCAATGGGACGAACAACAGAATGAACAATAAAATAAAGCAATACTGTTCCGGAAAGTATAGCCAGAAACAATATCAAAAAATTGATAAAAATGATCTTCACTATTTCATCAGTGATATCAGAATAATTGCCTTGAACACCCATGGACCAGTTAGCAAGGGGAATGGGTGAAAAAGAGATATAATGCTTTTCATTTCCCTCTGAATAGGTTGCAAATCCTGTTTTCTGTTCACTCATCAGTCTAAGGATTTCTGAAAGAGTGGAAGCGAAGCTGTCCTCACCCTGTGTCAGTATCAATTCCTGATTGTCGTGATGCAGAATTTTCCCCAGCTGATCGATAACAAAAGGAACTCCTGCCTGATTCATCTGAATATCAGTAATGTCGGCAAAAAGAGTGTTGAGAGGGAGAAGAATAGCCACAACTCCGACTACAGAAGCTTCCTGGTTATCCACATACGAAATAGTTACAGGTGAAAAGAAAACCAGTCCTTTATACCCAAAATACCGGTCTGCCGCTGACAGAACAGATTGTTTTTCAGAAACAGCCTGCTGCCACCCTTTCATCACGCTTATATCCAGATTGAAGATTCCCTCTTTATAGGGTGACATCTCAAGGATTTTTCCGTTAAGAGGTGTATATACAATTTGAACATACTGAGGATACCGTTTGCTGTATGACTGGAGAGTTGTCTCAATATTTATAGAAGTCAAGACTGCACTGCCCAGATCCTCTGAGATCTTCTTATTCTGCAGAAGCCGGGAGTTTAATTGTTCAGAATAATTCCTGCTTAAATGCTGTGCATGCTCACGAGCTTGTTTTTTCATCACCGAGGCTGAAATAAGACTGGTGGTCAGAGTACTTATACTAAAAAGAACGACCAGTACAGGAATAATAGCAAGCATGAGACGGGCTTGTAACTTCAGATGTTAACTCTCCATGGGACTGAATCTGAATAGAGTCCCTTTAAAAATAGGAATTTTAAATTTATTTTATGGATTATATATTATAATTAACTGAATAACAAATAGATACAAGGGAATGCTATGCCATCTTCTACAAGAATTATAATTATTCTAATACTCTTATCACTGTTGACTTCAGGTTGTAATAAAAAAACTGCAGAGATCACAATCATTCCGGAATCAGAGAACAAAACCGTTGAAAGTGCGGATGACATGGCAGGTCAGGAAAATCAGAACAGACCCCTGTTGGAGATCGAACCAGGGGATACTGCGTTCATACTTGTCAGGGAAGATGGTGCTCCCGGAATGTATCTTGGGAGTGATGGGGAACTTCATGGATTTTATGTCGATCTTGAAAAAATGATAATGAACAGAATGGGGCAGACCTATGAATTTGTACACTATAATGATATCAGTCTCGTCATTCAGGGGATTAAATCGGGTCTCTACCATATAGCCATGGCTGTTCCAGATCTGCCTGATTACAGATCATTCCTGAATCTTTCCATTCCTTATGAGATTCTCCATTACGTAACATTCGTCAGCAAAGAGAACATGGATATAAAAGGCGGCAGTAGAGAGGAAGTCCTGAAGAGTCTTCATGGTAAGAAAGTGGGGGTTCAGACCAGAGGGCATATCTACCAGTATCTGCGTGATATAAAGGAGATTGAACTTATTGAATATCCCACAACAACCCAGGCTCTGGCAGACCTTACATCTGGAGCAGTGGATGCTGTTCCAGATGTTATGCGCATTGGTATTTATTATGCTGATCAAAATGACTGGAGTATTGAACCGAGGGGGGAGGTAATAATGAATCAGAAACTGACAACCGCCTTTTCTAAAAGACTGGATAAAGGCCTGATGAATCGTTACAACAGTGCTTTACAGTCACTTATCCTGGATGGTAGCCTCGAATCCCTATATAAAAGTTATTTTGGAACTATGGATGAGGACAATAAACCCTGGTGAGATATTTGGAAACTACTTGAAAGAATAAAAGGCTGAGGGGAAAATATCATTCCCCCTCCCCTTATTAATTGACAAATGGACCATGTAGGGACACAATTAAATAAACCACCGTTTTCATGAAAAGGATCATTATGAAAGTTAAGATGTCAGCTTTCTTCGGAATCAGCACTCTCCTGTTCCTCTTTGCTTCATGTTCCTCACTTCCTCTCCCAGGCACTCCCACAGAAAGTCTTTTTATCCTCTGCGGAGAGCTTGAAAGAGACCTTGGAACAAATGTAGAAGGCCATGGGAATACCACCGAAAATATTAGGGTATCTGTCGTAAATCTTGAAACAGGGAAAGAGAAGGATATGGTATTCTACCCCTCAAAGAGTTTTATAAGTACGACTCTTGAACCCGGCCGATACGCGATGAAAAATACAGTGGGAGTTACTGTGAGAGAGAAGAGGGGGAACTGGACAGATACGAGAACTGAATACATCCAGCCAACCCCGTTTCTAATAGAAGAATCTACCGTGTTTATAAGTCCAACCATTTTGAGGATGAATGCTAGAAACGGCTGGTACAGCTTTTCAAGCTACACCAGTATGTCATCAAGTAATGCACTCAAAAAGAACTCAATGGAAGACTTATTTGATGAACGCCGATTTAAAGCCTGGGAACTATACCAGATTGTAGGCTGGGAAATAAAAGAAGAGTAAACCTTAAAGCCAAAAAGAGAACAGACAATAAAAAGGCAGCTGTTGAGGCTGCCTTTTTTTCCTTTGGGGATCAAAGAGATTCCGAAGACTCAGAATGAAACCCTCAACGCCAGCCCCAGACCGCCCGTATCATTCATGAAAGTATTAACATTGAAATCTGCTGATGCTGTCTCTTCGGTTTCCTTAGGTCTGACCGCTTTATAACGGTTATAATTATTTGTGTAGGTCCAGCCATAACGTGTATCAAATATTCCTGCAGCAAGACGGATTCCGAAAGCAGCACTTAGAATGTATAATCCCTTTGTCTCTCCGAGCCTTTCAAAAACTCTGGCCATACTCATACTGCCGGGATTTCCGATATCATAACGGTCGGTTCCCCAGGGTTCATAATCATCAGAGATCAATGAGTTCATTTCAGACAGTCCCCAGATCGCAAGGGCATCTGCCGAAAGTCCTGCAATCAGAAGCCCGACGTTGAAGCGGCCGCCATGAAGATGAGAAAAGATGGGAGGAGAAAATATTCCCCCTATGACCGAATATTTAAGAATATCACCAGCCGCATCATTTTGAATGGCAACAGAAGTTGTTGCTCCGATCAAGCCCAGAACAGGAGGAACAATACCTGTCCAGATACCGATTCTTGAGGTTGCCCGTATACTTCTGTATTTATCCGGATCTGTTTCATACAGATCATTCATATCAAGTCGTTGTATCTGCTTTCTGTTATACCCGGTCAAGGTTGAATCCAAAGCTATTTTAAGGGCTGTTTCCGTACCCCAGGCACTGGCCAGACCGAATACCGTCATAGCTCCGATTTCAGTCGTAATCTGCAGGGCTCTCTGAGTTTCAGCATTTTTTCTAAGTTCACTGACCTCATCAGGATCAGTACTTTCCTGATATTCCACGTATGAATTGGCAGCATTATTGCCTAAGTAATCCTGCAGTATAAGAAGACCGAATGTAGAGCCGAGAAATACTGAAGTTGTCACTATATTTCCTGTGTGAGTCTTCCAGTTTACTTCACCTCTTGCGGCTCGATCCTTCTTTACAGCAACCCGGTTTCTATCAATACGCCGATCAAGGTCGGTACTGTACTGTGCTATCTCAGGGTAGATAACAGGAGCGTTCAAAGGAGTAAGACTTTTAATTCTTGCGTTATAGGAGTCGGCAATAAAGATATCTCCCCCCGGACCGAGTGCGATTCCCGTAGGCAAAGAAAACTGGTCCGGATCAGTACCGTATTGACCAAAAGTGGTGATAAGCTCTCCACCGGGTGTATATTTGGCAACAGCATTGTCATCATAGAGAGTGATATAAAGAAAACCCGTACCATCCACTGCGATCCTGGATTCAGGCTTTGCCAATGAAAGTTCAAGATTCTTTAACAGGATTCCTTTGGCATCAGTAATATAGAGATGTCCTGATTCAGGATAGAACGCATTAAGGTGTCCGGCCTTATCAAAGAAGAGATCTCCGGGACCGGAAGACTCAGGGCTGAGAACTTCTGTCAGATTTTCTTCAATACTGTAATAACGATCCGGCAGCTGCAGTTTACCTGAGTCATCATACACTCTGGCCGTATCAATAACTCGTATGTGATTATCAGAAACCAGATAGATAAGTCCGCTTCCGGAAATTGTCAGTTTAACCTCAGTGCTGCCTTCTGCAAAATCAGGAATGGGCAATACTTCTGTAGTTTCTAAAGTATCATCCAGGATCTGAATCTCAGTACTTTCAGGCTCCCATAGATACAGCTTCCAGCCTGAAGTATAAAAATCACCTTTGTAATGCTCTTCAGTCTCCCCTTCAAGGGCTCTGAGCAAAATATTGTCATCTGCAGGATTCCACTGATACAGGGTATTAACAGAATCTCTATCGTAGGCTGTGAAATAGACAAGATCTCCCCCCCCAAGCTGAACTTTTTGAGGTTCAGAAAGAAACAGTTCTTGAGAGCTGCTCAGTAATTTCACTTCATATTCGGTTTTGACAAGAGAAGAGATTCCCTCATATTGCTGCAGCGATTCATCAAAGCGGACTTTCTTTGAATAAAAAGACTCATCCGCCTCTTCCATTCTCCCCTGAAGTGTAGCTGTAGCCAGCTCTCCCGCCTTATCCAGATAATTCTGTCTTAAGCCTTCAAGGTCCTCATCATATTCAATGGCAAGGGTTCTATTCTGAAAAGCTGTCAGTTCTTCCATAAACTGTTCGAAATTATCTTTATCCTGCCCAAGAGTAATAAGAGCAGCACCCTGCTCCTCCATCCATTGAAATTCTTCAGGAGTTCCAGGAGGTATGGTGAATTCAACAACTGTTTCCTGATCTTCCACAACTTCAATCATATCTGTAAAGACAAGTTCAACACCTGTCAGGCGTCTCTGTGATATTGAGACCTCATACTGACCATTCAGTACCTTTTTGAATGTTTTGTCAGGATTTCTGAGGGGATAGGTATCCAGATTGACTGTATAGTTGCCTTTACCACCCTTCTGAACAAGGCTGATAGATCCAAAAGCAATTTCTATATCAGAAAGCTGGGAAATAAGTCCTGCTGTGAGCTCATCTCCCGCATCAAATACTTCGAGCACAGAATAGGCCTCGGCACTTTCGGTATTAGTGACTCTGGCTTTTTTTACGTTATAGAGGGAAATGGTGAATTGAAATACATCATCAACCTGCACCATGTTTCCATAGACGATCTCATCGATACCCTCTTCAAGGGCAACCTTCTTCACAGCCTCCCTGTCTGAAGGATCAATTCTCTGGAGTTCGGCAAGGTTTACCTCTTCCTCTCCAAGAACTCTGTAGTCCTTCAGGAACTCAAGAACCAGAGAAACTGTATCTGTAATTGTACTGCATAGAGGGTTATACTGATCCGATCCTGTTCCATTTTCCATAGCTACTACAACAATACGTGAGCGGAAATCGACCTGAGCACTCAGGGGAATCGTCAGGAACACCAGAAGAACAGAAAATATCAGAATTGACCGTTTGTTCATTCTTAAATAATAAACACATAACATCCATTTGTAAATTAAAGTGTTTATTTACTTTTGCATTTTCCTCATATATACAATTTCCAATGGATTTTTTTACCTGAAAACGATAAAGTAACTCTGTCATGATATTGTTAATCCATAAAATTGCAGGAATCCTTCTCTTTATCTCACACTCTATTTTTCTATTCAGATCCGCTGTTCTTCTTCGAAAAGGATTACCCCCCTCAAAAGGGGACCGCCTCTTCATGAGTCTATCCCAGGTAATCCTTCCTTTTGCAATTATCAGCGGATTCATAATGATAGGCAGAGTTTCTGTCTATCACCTGATTCCCGGAATCATGCCCCTTATAATGATGTTTATTCTGTCCAGGAGAAGTGTCAGAAAAAGACAACCTCTTCTGCTGCCTCTTATCAACTGGATATTTATCACTGCGGCTCTTCTTACAGGAGTTCTCTTATGACTTTATTCGATGGACGAATTGAAACGATGTGTGGCGATATCACTTCCATAGACTGCAATGCAGTGGTGAATGCAGCCAACTCATCCCTCCTTGGAGGGGGCGGTGTAGACGGAGCCATTCACAAAGCAGCCGGTCCCGGCCTCCTGGAAGAGTGCCGAAGAATCAGGAAGGAACAGTATCCAGATGGACTTCCTGCCGGGCAGGCTGTCATCACAGATGCCGGCGGAATGAACTGCTCAAGGATTATTCACACAGTGGGTCCTGTCTGGAAGGGTGGAGGATATAATGAGGAGGAAACTCTGGCCTCCTGTTACAGTAATTCCCTCAACCTGGCAGAAAAAGAAAAGCTCAGGACTGTAGCCTTCCCGGCCATCTCGACGGGCGTCTACGGCTATCCTCCTGAAAAAGCGGCTCATGTAGTGTACAGGACAATGAAACAGTTCCTCCCGGCACTCAGTTTCCCTGAGAAGGTGCTTCTTGTTTTTTTCTCTCAGAATGGAGAGACTCAATTTCTAAATGCCTTAAAGGGTGAGCCGGGGATTCAGAATTGAGTATGAACTGGCTTGAAATAGATAAGATACTGGAAGAGCTGCCCCTGGAAGGCTCCTTCCTTCAGAATATCAGGCAGAGCAGCTATTCCCATCTTATCTTTGAATTTCACCGCCCCGGACGCAGTTTAAACCTTCTAGTCTCACTCGAACGCGATTCGCTCCGTATCCACGAAATGAGCAGGAAAGAAAAATCACTCCCCAAACCTCCCCGTTTCACATCCTATATGCGCTCCAGAATCAAGGGTGCCCGGATACTTAAGGCGAAACAGCTGGGAACTGACAGAATTATCCGTCTGGATCTGAAGAAAGGAAATCTGCGGGACATCCTGTATATCCGGCTCTGGGGCGGTGCTGCCAATCTGATTCTCTGTGACAGTGAGAATTTTATTCTGGATGCCTTTTCAAGAAGACCGGCCCGGGATGAAGTTCCCGGGAAATTATATGCCCCCCCTGCGGACAGCCCCGCTCCGAAAAAACAGTTTGTTCCGCGATCCTGTCCGGAAAACTATGAAACTTATAATGCCTTTTTTGAAGATCTCTACAGTGACCGGGAACAGAGCGAAGACATAAGACTCCTGAGAGAAAAGGCCTTGAGACTGCTGAAGGTAAGGGAAAACGGTATACGAGCCCGGCTGAAAACTCTGGAAGAGCGGGTATCTGGATACATGAATGAAAATATCTACAGGGAAGATGCGGATATACTGATGTCCTCACTCCATCTGATAACAAAAGGACAGAAAACTTTTATTCCAGAAGAGACAAAAAGAGTGATCCCCCTGAACAACAGCAAAACGGCTGTTGAAAATGCACAGGATCTGTATAAAAAAGCATCCAAGGCTTCACGGGGAAGAGCTCTGACAGAAGAGGAAATAGAAAACCAGCAGCAGAAGCTCAAGTCTGTGGAAAAGGAGCTGACAGATCTCGATGAGATTACAGACCCCGATATACTGAAGCAGATGATTCCTCCTGAAAAGGAAGTGATAAAATCCAGTATAAAACCCTCTCCGGGACTGCAGTTTGAATCCGGAGGGTTTCCGATCATTGTGGGACGTTCCGCCAAAGAAAATGAAGCCATTCTGGGCTCCTTTGTCAGGGGTAATGATTACTGGCTTCATACCAGAGACTATCCGGGAGCCTATGTTTTCATACGTCTTCCACGGGGAAAGACAGTCCCCCTGGAAACACTCCTGGACGCAGGAAACCTGGCCCTTTTTTACAGCAAGGCTAAAAATTCGGCTGTTGCAGATCTGTACTACACACAGGTAAAATATCTAAGAAAACCTAAAGAAGGAAAAAGAGGACTGGTTCTCCCCACCAGAGAAAAAAACCTGCATATAAAACTTGATGAAGATAGAATCAGACGGCTGAAGGGATTGAAATAGAATGGACATTTTAAAAAGAGATATCAGAGAAACCATTGTCAGCGGTCTTTTCTATCCGGATGAACCGGAAGTACTGACTCAGAGAGTCAATGAACTCATGGAAAACAACAAGGCTGATGACGGGGCTGAATCTGCTCAGGTCATTTTAACTCCCCACGGAAGCTGGGAACAGTGCGGTGACTGCATTGCCTCGGCATTCAGCTCTGCAAAAGATTACAAACCGGACAGAATACTTCTTATGGGACCGGTCCACAGAGAGAAAAAAACTCAGAAGATCTACCTGCCTTCAAAAAAATACTATAACTCCCCCCTGGGGCTTATTCCCGTGGATCAGAAAACCTGCAAAACCCTGACAGAAAATAATGAACTTTTCAGTATCAGCGATTCTCCCCATATGGAGGAACATTCACTGGAACTGCAGCTCCCCTTTATACAAATTCTATTTCCGGATATTCCAATCATACCGCTTCTTTCCGGGAATCTGAAAAGATCATCCATAAAAAAAGCCGCCGCAGTTATCAGATCAGCAATATTGGGACTTCCCGGTAGAACTCTTATTATCCTCTCGGCCAATCTGAGCCGCTACGCTCTGCTTTCAGAAACAGAAAAAGAAGCCGAAGAATTGTTAAATCATATAAACATGCCTCTGGAGACTTCTCTTCGGGAACTTGAAAAGAGCGAAGAGATAAGCAGCTGCGGAATCGTTTTATTCACCCTCCTCTCTGATCTTGGTATCTTCAGTGCCCCAAATAAAGGGCATCTCAAAGTGCGAAGCAGAAATCATACTGAAGTCATAGACCGGAAAGGAACAATGGCGGTGTATTATGCCGGAGCTCATTGGTCATAAACCGGCAATTCCCCAAGGGAGATAAGTGTTATGAAAAAATTAAGCAGACAGGAACAAAAGCAGATTCTGGACTGGGTATACAGTACCATCGGAACCGCCTTCGGGAGAGTAGAAACCGAAGTCCCCGCTGTTCTGGGAGATCTTCCCCGCTGCGGCGTCTTTGTAACCATTCATCTGAATGGAAGACTCCGTGGATGTATCGGTTCTATCGAAGGCAGAGAGGATCTTAATTACAGTCTGAAAGATGCGGCATATTCAGCAGCTTTCAAAGACCCCCGATTTCCACAGCTCAGGAAAGAAGAATGGGAAGAGTCTGATCTGGAAATATCCCTGCTAAGCCCTTTGGAAAAGATCAGCACTCCAGAGGAGCTGATCATGGGCGAGCACGGAGCACTCCTTGAATCAGGGATGTCACGAGGACTCTTTCTCCCTCAGGTTGCGACAGAACAGGGATGGGACAGAGAGACTTTTATGAATCATCTCTGTGCCAAGGCGGGACTGCCCATGGAGTTCTGGCTGGCGGGGAGTTACAAACTATACAGTTTCACGGCCCAGGTATTCGGAATGAAGGACGATAATTGATTTTTTCATATTCATAGCAGCTGATTTTTATTATATTTGCAGACAGATATCCGGCTTTCCTGCCGGTACAGGAGTATGTCATGAACCAGTTAATCCCCTTCACAGCTGAAGGTAAAGAATACAGCGGGATACAAAGCGGACTTGAACCGAAAGTTTTCAGAGCTGTAGATATATCGTCCCTTCAGAATGAACCGGGATGGATATATGACAAAGAGGGCCGGATGGAGAGCTGGAAACTGGAAGGGGCCAGTGAACAGGACGGTTCCATGATCTTTTACGGTCCCCTTATCAAGGGTGAATCATTTACAGCAGCCACTCTTACACTGGACAGATTTGAAAAAATTATCCGGGTATTTCAGGCACTTAAACATAAAGACAGCAGCTATAAGGGATTTTACAGCCGGAGCTGGTTTTTTCTGGAGGATGGCAGAGTTCTGATTCTCCCTGTCTCTCTTATGGATTTTATCCGCAAGTCAGAAAAAGAGGAGAGCAGAGTCACAAACTGGTATCCCTACAATCATCCTGACAAATTGGGTACAGAAGGTTTGGATTTCACAGCAGCAGTGCTGGCCAGTCAGCTGCTCTCCGGAACTCATCCCTATGCTCCCCTTGAGAAAGCGGAAGATGATCGTAATGAACAACTGAGAAGACCTCCCTCCCTCAGTCCGGAACTTATGATCCCCGGTTTAAAGGATGAGATTGCAGGCCTTATCAGCAGCAGCTTTAAAGCAGAAGATTCTTCTCTGAAGGAATGGAGCAGTATTATTGATCTATGGAGAAAAGACGGAGCCCTGCGGGAACTCAGCAGCACAGAAAAAGATGAAATAAAACTGAAGGCAGATCAGATAGTAGAACGGGGTGAGAAAAACCGTAAAAGACGACAGGTCTGGAGACGGAAAAACAGCTTATATATCGCAATAGGGGCAGTTGTAATTTTTCTGGGAATATTGATAAGTACTCCCATTCGGAAATCACTGGAACCCCCTGCAACCATGGGGATGGATGCCCGTCAGGTTGTTGAATCTTACTACCGCAGTTTCAATGATATGGATCAGGTGATAATGGAAGACTGCATTGAAAAGAAGCTTGGAAAGGGAGATATCGGAGAGGTCACCAATATCTTTGTTACTTCCAGAGTCCGTATGGGCTACGAAGGAGACAGCGGTATCATCAATGCTGAAGAGTGGGTTCAATCCGGAAGAGTCGCTCCCGGTTTCGGAAAGAGTATCTATGGTGTAGCGGAACTCGAAATAAATGATCTAGGCAGCGGACAGTTCCGGGTTGTATATGAAAAATGGATGCCCGGTACAACTCAGGACAGCGATATCTCAGAGGCAAAGCCTGTTCCACCCTACGGCCTGAAAGTCACAGACCTTCTGACTCTGGAAGAACAGAAAAAGGGAAACTGGCTAATTGTTGAGAGAGACAGAAAGATACGAGAGATATCCTATCCCTGAGGCAGGGCTCTATTGAAGGATAAAAGAGCGGATCAAAAAATATCCTCCCGCGGCAATCATTGAGGAACCTACAGTCATCATACCGATACCCACACTCTCTGCATCCATCAATATGTAGGCAGCGGCACCACCTCCGGCTAGAAGGGTACCGGTGATGGTTGAAACCAATGCACCCTGACGTAACTGTTTTACATCATTATGGAACAGCTGGAATGTATTCTGTTCAGTATCAGGTTCGGGTTCAAAGATAAACTCATTGACTTCCCAGAATTCCTTGACCTCCGACTCTATACGGCTTTTATTCAGAGGCGCAGTTTTATCTTCACTTGTAATTGATACCATCTCATTTCTTCTGAGTATGACAGTTGAAGTTTTTTCCTTACCCTTTGCAAAATCGGAATCAGCCACAAAGTCTTCTTCCACTTCAGTTTCCAGCTGACGCACGACTTCCACTTCACCCTCAAAACAGTAGACACTGACATTTTTCTTTTCAGGAGATGCAGGGTCATAAAAAAGATCATAACCGAAGTCGGTTCCCCGAACGCCGGCAACTGTATCCGAACCTTCAATCCAGAATGGTGTTTCTGAGGTCAGTTTCTGAACTCTGGCCCGCACCCTGCCATAGGAGACCTCAAAGGTTCCTCCCTCATTCTGCAGCGTTTTCAATGTGAATGTCGTATTTTCAGCAATCTTGATGATAGTCCCGGAACCGGCCAGTTGTATTTCAATCCATGTACCGGCCTCGCTGAGGATCAGGTCACCGCCTCTAAGCTCAAGGCCCTCGGCCTCACCCAGATATATATCGTAGTATTCGCTCTCTCCATTTCTGACAAGAGAAAATCCCTCACCTTCGGCATAAACAATTTCGGCTGAACTCTGAGCAGACAAGGGGAATGCAATCACCATTATCTGCAAACAAAAAAGCATCAGAAAGCATAATTTAGCCCTACTGTCCGATCGTATTTCCATTCAGAAATCCTCCACCTTTGGCAAGTATTCAATATTCTGTTATTATGCCCATTATACACCATTATCTGCAGAGAATCACACCCTTGGACCTCCTGCGGATAACCACCGGGACAATGTTATTTGCCTTGGCAGCACATAGATTATTCAGCCACAAGCTGATAAGGAATAATATAGATGGACTCTCAGAGCTTCAAAAATAAAAAAGTGACCGTCATGGGACTCGGACTGAACGGAGGCGGACTTGCCAGTGTACGCTTCCTGGCAGAACGGGGCGCTCATGTTACGGCAACAGACCTCAGATCTGCAGAAATACTTGCCCCCACCCTTGAGAGTCTCAGTGATCTTAATGTCCGCTATGTTCTGGGAGAACACAGAATGGAGGACTTCAGCGAGGCTGATATAGTTATCAAAAACCCCGCAGTCCCCGGCACTTCTCCTTATCTGAAAGCCGCTGCAAGAGTTGAAACAGATCTATCTCTTTTCCTCACCCTCTGTTCCAATCCCGTGATTGCGGTAACCGGGAGTAAAGGGAAATCCACTATTGTTTCCGCCCTTTTTCACATACTGAAAAAAAACAATCCGGGGTGCCGTCTGGGAGGTAACATCACACTCTCTCCATTAAGTTTTCTGGATGAGCTTCAGCCCGGAGACCCTGTCATTCTGGAACTCTCCTCCTGGCAGCTGGGAGACCTGAAAGGGAGAGATCTGCTACATCCGGAAATAGCCGTACTATCCAACATTATGAATGACCATCAGAATATGTATGATGATTTTGAAGACTATGTTGATGATAAGAAGACAGTCTACAGAGGACAGAACAGGGATCAGAAGTCCATATTTCTTCTGGATGAAAGAGGGAAAACCTTTGCATCTGAGTGCCCTGGAAAAAGTTATTTTTACAGTTACCATGACAGTCATGCAGAGATCCGGATGGACGGCAGAAAAGGATGGTTCAGACATGAAGGCAGTGAACTTGACTTGCTTCCTGAGAAATTGAAAACCCCTGGGGTCTATTTCAGAATGAACTGTCTTATTGCCGGAGCTGCAGCCATTCTATATGGCGAGAATGCCCAGACTGTTTTTTCCCGGCTCAGTGATTTTCCAGGAATAGCTCACCGCCTTGAAATGGTGAGAGAATACAAGGGAATACGCTTCTACAATGATACGACCGCCACTATTCCCGAAGCAATGACAGCTGCGGTTGAAAGCTTTGAAGAACCGGTTAAACTTATTTGCGGCGGTACGGACAAGGAACTGGATTTTTCCGGAATTTCAGACAGCCTTAAAAGAGCAGCCGGGATCTACATCCTCGAAGGAACAGCTTTTGAGAAACTGTCTGCAGAGCTTCAGAAGGCCGGGATAGCCTATAACGGTCCATTTTCCTCACTGAAAGAAGCCTTTCACAAGGCGGTTGAAACAGCTGTTGCGGGGGATGTGATTCTTATGTCTCCCGGTGCCACATCATTCGGTATGTTCATCAATGAATTTCACAGGGGTGACAGGTTCAGAGAACTGGCGGAAGAATTTAAGTAAAATTCAAAAATGGAAACGGAAGGCTTCGGAGCTGTTCAAAACCCTCCATCCTTTCTATAATGACCTCCAGTTTTCCTGTTCTTAAAAACAGGATAAATTGAGAAATGTATCCGGAGAAGACCATGAACAGAGAATCAGCCATACTCTTTCTATCCTGTATGGACAGAAAAGGGATTGTTGCAGAGATAACCCACTTTATCACCATGTATGAAGGGAACATTTTAAATTGTGACCAGCATTATGATGAATCAGGTATGTTCTTCATGCGAGTTGAATGGGATATGTCGGATTTTGCCATTAACAATAAAAAAATTGAATCTGCCTTTGAACCTATCGCCGTAAAGTTCGAAATGGACTGGCGCCTGGAGTTCTCAACAGAGAGAGCCACGACGGCAATCCTTGTTTCAAAATATGACCACTGCCTGTATGAACTTCTGATCCGGAATAAAGCGGGAGAACTGAAAACAGATATTAAACTGATTATGTCCAACCATGAAGACTGCAGACCCATTGCAGAGTACTTCAATATACCTTTTCATCATTTCCCGGTTTCAAAAGATACAAAAGCCGAGGTGGAAAAAAATCAGATTGCCCTGCTTAACAAGGAAAAAATAGATCTCATTGTTCTGGCCCGATATATGCAGATTCTCTCAGGAAAATTCATAGATGCCTTTCCCAGAAAAATTATTAATATTCACCACTCGTTCCTCCCGGCCTTTGTGGGTGCCAAGCCTTATCATCAGGCTTTTTCAAGGGGTGTCAAATTGATTGGTGCTACCAGCCACTATGTTACTGAAGATCTGGATCAGGGACCTATCATCGCTCAGGATGTAGCCCGTGTGAATCATAGGGATAATGTCAATGATCTGATAGAGAAAGGACGGAACCTGGAAAAGAGCGTTCTATCCAGAGCTGTCCAACTTCACCTGGAACATAAAATACTTGTATTTGGAAACAAAACCATCGTCTTTGATTAAAGAGCTATGGATCTCCATCCGTTTCGATCAAGTATCATCTGTTTTTTATAACCCGCATCCCCGGCTCTTTCCACGGCAAGATCAAAACCACTGTCCAGATGCTGGGGATCATGGGAATCACTGCTTATCACAATGGGAATGCCTTTTTTGAAACATTCTCTTAAGATAGGCTGTGAGGGATAAAGCTCATCCGTCGCCCCCCTGAAAATCCCCCCCGTATTAATCTCTATGGGCACAGATTTACTGTGAATGACCTCCAGGACAGTTTTTACCTTTTTCATATACCAGGGATCTGACTCATCAAGAAATCCGATTACTTTGTTTCTCTTTTTAACAACATCGATATGTCCCACAAAGTCAAAAGTCTCTCTTTTAACCATCATGGCAAGATTATCATAATAGTCTTCCACCATGCCCCTGGCATTTCCGTCATAACCTTTATCTATCAGTTCCAGGATCTGATCCTGAGGGCCGTCTACGGACATAAGGCGGTTCAGTTTTTTGGAGAAAACCATATGAATTGAACCGATTACAAAATCCAGTGTTTCCTTTTCCCAGCGCTTTTCCTGCCAGGGAGATTCGGAAACAATAAAGTCACGCTCCATCCCTGCCAATATGAGTATCTGATCTTCATATTTCTTCTGCAGCCCTCTTATGGTCTGTATATAAGTATGTACTTCATCATGAGCCAGGGGCCACTCTTCTCCCTCCAGAGGAGAGTGAGATGAAAATCCCAGGACATCAAATCCTTTTTCAAGTGCAATTTTAACGACAGTTTCAGGATCGGCAATTCCATCACAGAAATTGCAATGAGTATGGTAGTTGGTTTTCATGACTTCATCATAATTTCTTTGGAATTAAAAAACCAGTGCGGGTATTATTTTAACCCCTCTTCAACTCACCTGACTGCCTCTTTGGATAAACAGTCCATTGACTTCTGCAATCCCAGGTACATCTTAAATGCTGAATATATCATCACATCTATTTAGGTATTTAAATACTTAAATACTTCCTTTTTTGTAACATCTGTTACCGATTTAAATTTTGCGGCCTCCTATACTGCTTCTATCAACAGGAAATTATATCCCCGGCTGTAAGGGCGTGAAGGGAATTAGGGAGAATTGAATTATGAGTATGTTTTGTTACCAATGTCAGGAAGCAGCCAAGGGAACAGGTTGTGAGATTAAAGGAGTCTGTGGTAAAGAACCTGAGACTGCAGCCCTTCAGGATCTTCTGATCTATACATTGAAAGGAATCGCCCAGGTTGCCGGTACTGCCAGAGCCCAGGGTAAAGCCCTTCCCGAAGCTGACGCTGCTATCATGCGTGGTCTTTTCATGACCATCACCAATGCAAACTTTGACAATGATGTCTTTGTAAAAACTATCATCGAAGATCTTGCCCTCAGAGACAAACTGAAAGGCGAACTAGGTGACCTCGTACCCGCAGAGCTCCACGACTGTGCCACTTTTACAACTCTTACAGCTACTGCCATGAATGAAAAAGCACAGACTGTAGGTATTCTGGCTACAAAAAATGAAGATATCCGTTCTTTAAGAGAACTGATTATTATAGGCCTGAAGGGAGTGGCTGCCTACGCTTACCATGCCGATCACCTGACACAGCAGGATGAATCTGTACTGCAGTTTATGTACAAAGCTCTTTCATCAACCCTCGATGACAGTCTGACTGTTGATGAGCTGGTTGCTCTGACTCTGGAAACAGGAGAAAAGGGAGTTTCTGTCATGGCTCTCCTGGATAAAGCCAATACTGAAACCTACGGTAACCCCGAAATTACAGAAGTAAATATCGGAGTAAGCACAAATCCCGGTATCCTGATCTCCGGTCATGACCTGAGAGACATGGAAAGCCTGCTGAAACAGACAGATGGTACAGGTGTAGACGTATACACACACAGTGAAATGCTTCCTGCCAACTACTACCCCTCATTCAAAAAATACAGCCACTTTATTGGTAACTACGGTAATGCATGGTGGAAACAGGATAAAGAATTCGCATCATTTAATGGTCCCATTCTTATGACTACCAACTGTATTACTCCCCCCAAGGATAGCTATAAAGACAGAATGTACACTACCGGAGCTGCTGGTTTCCCCGGTGTAAAACATATTGAAGAAGCTGCTTCCGGAGATACAGATTTCTCGGCTGTTGTTGAACATGCGAAAAAATGCAAAGCACCCATAGAGATCGAAACCGGAACTATCGTCGGTGGATTCGCACACTCACAGGTTCTTGCTCTTGCCGACAAGGTAGTTGACGCAGTTAAATCCGGTGCCATCAAACAGTTCTTTGTTATGGCCGGATGTGACGGGAGAATGAAGGGCAGAGATTACTACAGTGAGTTCGCCAAACAGCTTCCCAGTGATACTATTATCCTCACTGCAGGATGCGCAAAATACCGTTACAACAAACTTCCCCTGGGTGACATCGGTGGAATCCCCAGAGTACTGGATGCGGGTCAGTGTAATGACTCCTACTCTCTGGCAGTAACAGCACTGAAGCTGAAAGAAGTATTTGAACTGAACGATATCAACGACCTGCCCATCAGCTACAATATTGCATGGTATGAGCAGAAAGCGGTTATCGTACTTCTGGCACTTCTCTCCCTGGGCATCAAAGACATCCACCTGGGACCAACACTCCCCGCATTCCTCAGCCCCAACGTGGCTAAGGTACTGATCGACAACTTCGGCATTGCCGGTATCGGTGAAGTTGAAGATGATATCAAAATGTTCATGGGTGCTTAATTCTCTATAGAATATTGATTTATACGGTCCCTCCGGGGACCGTATTTATAAGCAGCTGTTACCAGCCTACAGAAAAACTGAGCCCGTATTTAAAGCCCTGATCATCCTGATCTTCCAGAAGAACAGAAGCATCCATATCGCCGATGGCATATGTGACAAAGGCATGAATAACAGGATCGCTGAATACGGTACCATTACTGTCAATTGTAAGGGTCGGAGCCAGTGTAAAACGGTTCAGCATACTCTCGTCATTGCTGGTGTCATCATAAATGAAGTAATCCAGATCATATTCAAATGTGATACCGAACATATTAGTAAAGCCATAGTAGGGCCTGATTGCAAAAGCGGTCCAGATTCCGTCTGAAGCAGAATCCTGGTTTCCTCTCGACTCAATCATCACAGTAGTTCTCATGCTGATTTTATCACTGAACTCGGCTCCACCCTGAAAACCTCCACCAGTTCTATAGGCATCTGTTTCGTAATAACAGTATTCGCTGTTGTTTACACCCGTACCCAGATCATAGTATCCAAAAAATTGAGTCGAACCTTCTGCTAATCCGAAAAAGCTGCTCATTTCAAAATCGGCTTCAAATATGCCTCCATATCTGGCATCATCCGATCCTGTAGCAAATGAGGGAACAACTTTAAAAGAGAGCCTGTTATCACCCAATGAAAAATGGGGTCTCACCATCAGGGAGTGAATAGTTCCTTCACGTTCTATGGCAGGGGACACGGCAGCGGCATTATCAGAACCGCCGTAGGCCATAAAATAACCAGTATCCAGAGTTGAACTACCCAGAGCAATACCGTCTACTCCACCACCATAGGCACCGGACATATCATTAATATAATAATCGTACATATTGATCCCGATTGAATCATGATATCGGTTACCAACCCAGACAGAGACCGGTTTTTCATTCCAGCCCATTCTGATATAGGCTTCAGGAAGAATAATTCCATATTCAAGGTCGCTGATATTATTCCATCCCTTGGGGAATCCCGGAATATCCAGAGCTATTCTGGTATTGATCTGCCACCACATGGCATCACCGAGACCTGTGAACCTGAAAAGGTGCTCACTGTAATTTGACTCATTGGCAAAACGGGCCTGACTGTAGGCTCCATTTGCGGTAAAAGGGTTAGCTGTTCCCAGAGCTTCTCCCCGGGCGTTGCCGGCGATTCCGCCTCGGGCATAGCCCGAATAAGAAAATCCTGCATCCGGTGCTTCCGCGGATAAGACAGCGGCACACAATAATACTGCAAATAGAAATAATACTTTTTTCATTTTTACACCATCCTGATTCTGTATTCAATCGTAGTTTTAATTCGATAAATTATACATGATTAGAATTGGAAGTTCAAAAGAAAACGGCAGCTACCTTTTTCTATCTTCTGAGAGAAGAGACATCATAGCCTTTCGATCAAGAATGCGTACTATCTTCCCCTTGGCTTCAATATAACCGTCATTAACCAGGGATGAGATCTCCCTGCTCAGACTGGGACGGGCTACCGCCATCAGCTGTGAGAGATCCTCACGGGAATAGATCATCCGGAGTTCATCACTCCCCTGCCTGGCTGCAAGCATAAGAATATGACCCACAAGTTTCTGTTTCAGGGTTTTAAATTGAAACAGTCTTATTTTTTCTGAAAGAAAAACAAGTTTATCTCCGTTCTCTCTCAAATATGCTTTCAGAAATTCAGGAAACTCATGCATCAGGGCAAGAACCAGTTCTACCGGAATACTGAGCATATTCAGTTCTCCTTCAGCAATAAGACTGACCGGTAAGCTGTGTTCAGAAGAAAACAGTATGGCGGTTGCGGCGGCACAGGGTCCCTTTAATGTCTCAATTCGAATGAGCTTCCCGTTAGGAGCCGTCATGCAGGCTCCTGCCTCACCCGACAGTAGTATGGTCAGATCATCACAGGAATCACCCTGATTCAGAATAATCTGACCATTCCCATAATTACGGATGGAAATATCAATTTTTGAAAAGAACTCATCCAGCTTCACTATATCAACATCCTTAAACAGAGAGACCTCTGATAAAGCGATCAGTTGGAAGCGGGTCATCTAATCCATCCTGTTGATATAGGAAGAGTAGTCTTTCAGAAGCGGAGAGTATTCATCTCCCTCAAAAAGAGGGGATGATATCATAAAATCTGCAGTGGCCCTGTTATTGGCAACCGGGACATTGTATAAAACAGAAATACGCAGAAGTGCCTTCACATCAACATCATGGGGCTGGGGCTCCATTGGATCCCAGAGGAATATCAATATATCCACCTCAGAGTTGCAGATCATGGCTCCAAGCTGCTGATCCCCCCCCAGTGGACCGGACTTGAGTTTGGTAATATCAAGCTCCTCTCCGCCTCTGGGAGCCAGTTTATTTTTAAGAGCCTGTTCTACCAGTTTACCTGTTGTTCCGGTACAGATCAGTTTGTGGTTTTTAAGAGTGCTGAAATTCCACTCAACCCATTCAATGAGATCTTTCTTTCTATTATCATGTGCCACCAAACCGATTGTTTTCTTTTTCAATGTTGTGTCCTTGTTTATTACTTATTCACTTTCCATTCTAGACTTCACTACAGGAAGAATCCAGAAGAATCGGCCGGGAACTTTCCATTGCACAGAATGCAACAAACCATCCTTTATTTTTCACCGGAATCTCCCTTGTAATCCCGATGGATAGGGTTATACTTATTTTACCCTGGGCATCAGGCTCGGGGTAATTATACTGATAAACATCGGGACAGAAGGTCTTGAAGATAGGAGATTATACATGGCTGGTAAATGGAGAAGTTCAGAAACAAAAGACGGACGCCGTATGGCGGGAGCCAGAAGCCTCTGGCGTGCAAATGGAATGACAGAAGAACAGATGGACAAACCCGTCATTGCAGTTGTCAATTCATTCACTCAATTTGTTCCCGGCCATGTCCATCTCCATGAGATTGGACAGAAAGTTAAGGGTTATATAGAAGAGCAGGGCTGTTTCGCCGCTGAGTTCAATACAATAGCCATAGATGACGGTATTGCCATGGGTCATGATGGAATGCTCTATTCCCTTCCCTCACGTGAAGTCATTGCCGACAGTGTCGAATATATGTGTAATGCTCACAAAGCGGATGCCATGATCTGTATATCCAACTGTGACAAGATTACCCCGGGAATGCTTATGGCTGCCATGCGGCTTAATATTCCCGCCGTATTTGTATCGGGTGGTCCCATGGAAGCAGGACGTACGGATGACGGAAGAGGACTGGATCTGGTGGATGCGATGGTTATGGGTGCAGATAAGTCTGTATCTGATGAGACTGTTGCCATGGTGGAACAGAACGCCTGTCCTACATGCGGTTCCTGTTCAGGAATGTTCACGGCCAACTCCATGAACTGTCTGGTGGAAGCTCTTGGATTGGGACTTCCCGGAAACGGAACCATACTGGCGACTCACATAAACCGAATGGGCCTGTTTAAAAAAGCAGCTGATATCATTGTAAAAAATACATACGCCTATTATCAGGATGGAGATAAATCCGTTCTTCCCCGCTCCATAGCGACAATGGATGCCTTTAAAAATGCCATGAGTCTTGATATTGCCATGGGTGGCTCCACAAATACGGTTCTTCATATTCTGGCCATAGCCCGTACTGCAGGTGTAGTCTTCACAATGGATGATATCAATGCACTATCCAGAAAAGTACCCTGCCTAAGTAAAGTATCACCCAACTCTCCTAAATATCATATTGAAGATGTACACAGAGCCGGAGGGATTATCGGGATACTGGGGGAACTGGACCGCATGAATCTTCTACAGACTGAAACATACCATGTTGCCGGAGGCAGACTTAAAGATGTTCTCGGCTCCTGGGATATAATGTCTGCTGACTGTTCTGAAGAAGTACAGAAATTCTATTCTTCCGCACCGGGACGCAAAAAATGTCTGGTCATGGGAGGACAGGAAAATTATTATAAAGAACTGGATAAAGACAGAGCCCATGGATGCATCAGAAATGGAGAGAACTGCTACACCAAAGACGGCGGTCTGGGTGTACTGAAGGGAAATATTGCCCTTGACGGCTGTATAGTAAAAACAGCTGGAGTAGACCCCTCCATTTTCAAGTTTACAGGTCCTGCAAGAGTCTTTTTCTCACAGGATGCGGCCTGTGATGCCATTCTTGATGAAGAGATCAAAGCCGGAGACGTGGTTGTCATCCGTTATGAAGGTCCCAAGGGCGGACCCGGAATGCAGGAGATGCTTTATCCCACCTCTTATCTGAAATCAATGCACCTCGGCAAGGAATGTGCCCTGATCACAGACGGACGTTTTTCCGGAGGAACTTCCGGGCTTTCCATCGGTCACGTTTCACCCGAGGCAGCTGCCGGCGGTGCCATTGCCCTGATTCAGAACGGTGATCAGATTGAGATTGATATTCCCATGAGAAAAATAAATGTTCTTGTTTCCGATGAGGAACTTACTTCCCGCAGAGCGGCCGAAGAGGCCAGAGGCAAAACTGCATTTACCCCCGAGGGCAGAGGCAGAGTTGTCAGTCAGGCACTGAAAGCCTACGCTCTTCTGGCTTCTTCAGCCGATATGGGTGCGATCAGGGTTCTGCCCGGAGAAGAACTCTAGTGGAAAAGAGATACGGATTTGTAGGGATAACAATAGAAAATAAAGACGACCATGCTCTGCAGGTGCAAAAGGTGCTGTCCGAGTATTCAGAAATTATACTGGGGAGGATGGGTCTGCCTCATCTTGATGACAACAGAATTGCTGTCATTACCCTGATTGTTCAGTCCTCTACCGATGAACTGGGAGGGCTGACTGGAAAATTAGGCCGGATTCCGGGAGTTTCCGTTAAATCCGGCCTTACAAAAACGAATTAGTGATTGCCGCAGCCGCAGCCTTCATGGCTGTGGCCTTCTTCTTTGCTTCCACTTGCACATCCGCAGCCTTCACCTTCTTCGTGACCACCGCATCCGCAACCTTCGCCTTCATCATGGCTTCCGCAGCCTTCACCCTCTCCATGCCCACCGCATCCGCAGCCGCCGCTGGTGAGTTTCTTAATCTCTTCTTCAGTGGCGGGACGAACAGAACTGAGAGTTCCTGAAAACTGCATTTTGATACCTGAGAGAGGATGATTTGCATCAAGAATGATTTTATCACCTTCAATAGATTGAACAGTCATCAGTTGATTGCCCTGCTGAGTATGGGCTTCAATAATGGTACCGACTTCAAGTTCTTCAGCGGAACCTTGAAAGTCCTTTGCAGAAACCTCCATTACTTTGGTATCATCTTTTAAACCGTACATATCTTCAGGATCGAGGCTTACATCAAACTTTGTACCTTCGTCCATACCTTTCAGTGCTTTTTCAATGCCGGGAATAATCATTCCAAGACCTTCAATATAGTTTAATGCTCCACTATGTTCAGAGCTGTCTATCAGAGAACCATCTTCTCTTTTCAGGTTAAAATCAGCAGTAATGCTGTTCTGTACTTCACTCATTATCTTCACTTCCTTATCAAAAGGGACTGCAATAAATCAGATAAGCAGGTCCCATAAATAATCTAAGTTAAATAATATAAATGATTCTCTATGAAAAGAACAGATTACCATCTTCAATCCGGAGCTTTTTTTCAATTTATTCCTGTTTCTATGGGGATTTGACATTGCCCTTGAAGGGGATAATCCTATACAATCAGCCGGTGATTTGGAGCACTAGGCTCACATATCCTGACATATATACGAGAGAAGGACCCTTTATGACACTTGGTGAACAGCCTGATTTTGTCGGTAATGAACGACAGTTGAAAATTCTGCAGAAAGCTCTGGAAGAAGAGAACATACTCATCTGGAATAAATTCAACAACAGTAACGGCCCCCGTTTTAAAGCCAATCTGAAGGGTATAAATTTATCCGGACTGAAACTGAAAGAGATCAACCTCAACAGGGCTAATCTAACAGCTGCCGATCTTACAGCGACAGACCTCCGTTTTGCCAAAATGGAAGAGGTCATGCTGTCCGGAGCAAATCTTGAAAATGCCGACCTCAGGGGTGCCAACCTCAATGGTGCAGATCTTTCAGGATCAAGCCTCTTAAACTGTAATCTATCCAAAGCAAAACTTGGTAGAGTAAACCTTAATGATGCTGACCTGAAGGGTGCCGACATGACCGATGCATCCCTTACAGGAGCTCAGGTAAAACCTGAAAATCTGGCCAAAACCATAATGAGCAATACTAAACTGCCCGGGAAAATTAAAATAATTTCCAAGACAGATGAGACAAGCGCACCTCCCTGGCTCAAGGCTAAAAATGAAGAAGAGCAACGCAAAGCCTTTCGTCTTAATAAAGAAAAAGAAGTAGCCGACGAAATAGAGAAAAAACAGCTTCGCCGGCTTGGAATTAAAAAGCAGCCCTACGGCTCCTGGGATGATGAGGACTGATCAGCCCAGGGCGACATCCAGGGTCATCATGACAGCAAAGCCGATCATGGCACCCATGGTGGCAATATCTGTATTCCCGGAACTTTGAGATTCGGGAATTGCCTCTTCTACAACAACAAAGATCATGGCTCCGGCGGCAAAGGCCAGGGCATAAGGCAGAATGGGTCTCATAGCGAGTACCATCACTGCTCCCAGAACTCCTGCGATGGGCTCTACCATTCCGGAAAACTGACCATAAGCAAAAGCTTTTCTTCTACTCAGTCCTTCCCGTCTCAATGGTACTGATACTGCAGCTCCTTCAGGGAAATTCTGGATTCCAATACCTATAGCCAATGCAACAGCCCCAGCCAAAGAGGCCGAGGGTATCCCTGCTGCAACTGCACCGAATGCCACACCCACAGCCAGTCCCTCGGGAATATTATGCAGAGTGATTGCCAGGGTCAGAAGTATACTCTTCTGCCAGCTGGTTTTAACACCTTCGACTTCACTCATGGGAGCGTTCAGATGCAGATGGGGTAAAACAATGTCAATCAGCCTCAGGAATATACCACCCAGGAGAAATCCTACAACCGGAGGGACCCATTTGACCATTCCCATCTGTTCCGCCATATCGATGGAGGGAGCCAGAAGGGACCAGAAACTGGCGGCAATCATTACTCCCGCTGCGAACCCAAGCATCCCGTCCAGCACTTTCTTACTGATGGTTTTGAAAAAGAAAACCATGGCTGCACCCAAGGCAGTAACAAACCAGGTAAACATCGTTGCAATAAAAGCCTGCATCACCGGTTCAAACTGTGAAATCCACTCAATCATTTTATTTCTCCTAATAAAGTCACTTTCGTTCATCTTTTTATTTATTTCAAGTCATTATTGCCTATTATAATTACAGTAATAGTTATCATTATTATTTATAATGTCAAGCAAATCCATCGATTGATGAAATAAACACACTATAGTAATCTGTTTGAGGAGGAGTTCCAATGCTTAAAATTGCACATATAACTGACAGCCATATTTCCGAGGAAGGAAAAATGCTGGGAAAAATAGATACCAGACAAAAATTGAGGGATGTTCTGGATGAAATATCAAAGGCTGATTATGATATTATTATCCATACCGGTGATATCTGTTACCCCGGAGGCGATGCGTCTGTATACAAATGGGTCAAAGAGAAACTTGATAATATGGAGATTCCCTATTATCTTACTCCGGGGAATCATGATAATCCATCACAGATGCAGGAGGTTTTTAATCTGATAAACCTGCCGCCGAGAGTCATTCTCACCGGTGTTATTGCAGCAAAGGGAGAGAGTCTGATGTTCCTGGACAGCTCTTCCGAAAGACTTCCACTGAAACAGTCCACATGGCTCTCAAGAGAAATAGGTATTCAGGATGATGATCTTTTTCTCTTTATGCACCACCCTCCCTGTCATTGCGGAGTAAAAATTATGGATGAGAAATATCCTTACAAAACCCCTGATTTTTTCCAGAAGACCATAAAAGAGACAGGCCGTAAGCTGACCATGTTTTCAGGTCATTATCATATAGAAAAAACTGTTAAACCTGAAAATACAAAAATAACTGTATATATAACTCCCCCGACTCTCGGGTCTCTTGATCCCGAGGCTGATGAATACATTATTTCCGATCTCCGTTCCGGGTGGAGAGAAATCCAGATAGAAAAGCAGAAATTGATCACTACAGAGTGCCATTACCTGAATTGAAAATCATTATTAAATGGAATAAACAGTTTTTTTCAGGTAAACTATAGAGATATCTGAATTGTAAATTTGAAAGGAGTTACTTTAATGAAAAAAATACTACTGACAGTTCTTATGCTGTCCATACTTATTCCGGCATCTGTTTTTGCCGCCAGCCCCAGTGATGACGAAGTTTATGAAGCTACAGTTGCTGTACTATCAGTATTCGGTCTTGTATTTATGTCATCCATGTTTGGAACAGCACCGGATGGTGTAATTATGGATATGAATATGGAAACCGGATACTCACAGATGACCTTTGATGCATTTAATGTAACGGACTTTACTACCGGTATGGCTGAAATGATGGAATCATCAGATGAAGATATCGATTTCAGCTTTACAAAGATGAGCGGAATCATAGAAGTTGATGAAGCTGGAAATCTGAATATGGATGTTGATCTGACTGGGAGCAATGTTAAGAATCTGAAGATGGAATCTCAAGGTGATGATATAGTCACCATCCAGGCTAACGGAAAATCTTATAACCACCTTTCAAAAATGCTGATGGCTATGGACGATGAAATGTAAAAGTCCCTGAATATAAGAATATAAAAAGCCGGAAAGGAGTTAATCTGTTTCAGTCATGAAACCTGACAGCTCCCCGGCTTTTCTTCTTATTACTCAGTTTTTTTTTGCCATCCAGCCTTCTCTGTACAGCGGCCCTGCCGGGTCGGGTCTTTTTCCTTTTCCTCTTCACCACTAGAGCCTGACTGATAAGTTCAGCCATTCTCTCCACGGCCTTTTCCCTGTTCATCAGCTGACTCCGCTCTTCCTGAAACTGAATATAGAATTCACCCTCACTGTTGATACGGCCAGGCAGCTTGACTTTTACCCTATGAATCTCCTCGTCACTCAGGCATTCAAGATTATCCGGAGAGATCGTAAGAAGGACCTTAGTATTAACTTTATTCACATTCTGACCACCCGGTCCCCCCGAACGTGAAAATGAGAATTTACCTTCTTTCTGTATGGCCTCTATCAGATCTTCTTTGGTCATTTCAGAAATAAACTATATTTATTTTTTAATTTTATCAATGAAAACACTTGTTCATTCTAATAATCCATGATAATAATACTGTAAATCAACTATGGAGGACGAAAATATGACATTCAGCAACAAAGTATCACTGCAATTCGATCATAGAGCAGCAGTAGCTGTCTATGTGTATAAGTCATATTTCCGGGAGTACCTTCTTTAGTGTTTATTAAAGAATTTAAATATTACCCCCGGAATATCCGGGGGTTTTTTTTGGCCTGTCCAGATTGGGAGAATGCGCGTGTTCTCTGATCCCGACGAAATTATCCGGAAGCCTGATCATCTGATGCGGAATTGATCATCCGCTGCAGTAAAAGGAAGGGCTTCATCACTTCAATATTCCAAGGAACAGAACTGTTTCGGGAGGAGGAATATGAATGCGATTTATTGATAAGAATACTGAAACCATTAAGGGGGCTGTTATAAAAATGCCCACCGCAACTGAAGTGGATAAAGAAGGTCGCCGGTTTCATTATAGAAACTGACGCCGGCACCTTACTTTCATTCTCTGACACCGATTTATACGGCGGTATGAAAGCCCTGGAGAAATGGCTTTTACCGTCAGGGAGAAAGTAAAATGTACGAACTTTACAATAATTATGACAATCTGTACCAGAACCGGAAAGTGGAACTGGAGCAGAATCTGGCTGCCAGGCGGAGACTGATTGACTATAAAAACCAGCAGAAGAGTGCAAACAATAATCATGCACTTATATTCCTGCTGGCCTTCAGAAATCTGTTAAGCAGATAATATCTATTCAGGGAGCTGTATTTAAAACAGCTCCCTGTTTTATTGAAACAATCCTTTAAAAAATGAAACAAGCAATATACAAAGCGACAGCCCCCGAGATAGAATGATGCATGATAAAAAATGCAGACCCTGTTCTATCCGTTATAAAGACGATGAAGCTCCTGGAAACCCTGTCTACAGAAGAAGAAGTCGGTGTAACGGAACTGGCAGCGGCCGTAGATGGTAATAAGAGCACTGTCTACAGATTTCTTAATACACTCACAGGCCTAGGTTATGTGCGTCAGAACAGAATCAATGAAAAATACTCACTGACCCTGAAACTGTTTCAAACGGGAGTTCAGGCCCTGAACAGACTTGATATCCATAAAGCATCACTTCCTGTCATGGAAGAACTGGCAGAATATTCTCAGGAGACCATACACCTGGCATCCATGGAGAACAATCAGGTTTTTTATCTTGATAAAATTGAATCCCAGCTTGCCTTAAGAGTTGCCATGGGATCGGCACAGGGGCGTTTCGCTCCCCCTGTATACACAGCTGTAGGAAAGGTGATTCTGGCAAATCTTCCTGATGATAAAAAGAATCAGATGCTTGAAGCAGCAGACTGGACCCCCCCTACTGAACACAGCGTAAAAACAATTGAAGAACTTGAAGAAAGACTCAGGGAAATAAGGAAAAACGGCTGGGGCTTCGATATGGAAGAGAATGAACCCGGCGTCCGCTGTATAGCGTCGCCCATATACGACAATAGAGGACAGGTCTGCGGAGCCGTCAGTATCTCGGGTCCCTCCATCAGAATGACAAAAGAGAAATTAAAAAAACTGTCTGTTAAAATAAAGGAAGGAAGTGAAAGGATCTCCAGGGATCTTGGTTATAAATAAAGAGAACCGGTAGAAGCTCATTATAAGTTCCTCCCGGCTCTGGTATTCTTCAATGTTGTAATATTCTTCAAAATCGAAGATCAGTTCTAATTCTTATCTTTCTTAAACCGTTCATCCCAGTCACGTTCTTTATCAAAAACCCGGCCTTCCATATTCTTCACACGGTCTTTCAGATCACTGAAATCCCTACGTACATTTTCATACCGGTCTTTCCTTTTCTCATCAGCTTCGCCGAATTTGGATTCTTTGGATTCACCGTATCCCGCAGGTTCAACGGGTATTATTAATGCAGCCAGAAAATATAGTATTCCCACAGGAAAGAAACCGGAAAAAATAAACACCAGGATCATAAAGATCCGTATATATTCCACCGGAAGGTCTCTCCAGTCTGCGATACCCTGACAGATTCCGAAGATTTTACCTCTCCGTGAACGGTACAGTTTCCTTGCACTATAAGCCATCATTACAATCTCCTGTAAAATATCTTGTCAAGATTCCCTTTAAGGGAGATCTCAAGGGGTTCTGTTTTCCAGATCCAGGAGGATGGTTTCAAGATTTGCCACCCTCCTTTTAAGATCATTCATACTCGTCTGAATGTCACCCAGGGCCTCAGCTTCCTCACTGAGGTTTATATTCCGTTCTTTCTCTTTGTTAGTATAATATAATTTTGTAATACGGGTAATTGTCCCGCTTAAAACGGGTATACCCACGGCAATGGCAACTATCCAGACAGCATGCATCTTTATTCTTTCCCCTTCATGGACTTCTTAAGAGCTTCCAGTTCTTCATCGATTTCTGATTCAGACTCAAGCTTGTCAAACTCATGTTCAATGGAACTGTCCACAGATGCTCCGTATCCGGAGAGTTCCGCTTCCGCTTCCATACGTTCTACAGTCTTTTCCAGTTCATTGAACCTGTGAAAAGCATCTGTTCCGCTGGCCTGTCTCATTGCGGATCTGGCCTGCTTGGTTTCTTCAGCATGACGGCCTCTCTGTATCAGAATTTTGTGTTTCTGACGAACCTCTTCAAGTTTCTGTTCCAATTGTAGAATATTGGATTTACACTCGTCAATAAGCTTTACGAAGTGCTCCAGATCCTTTCCCATAAGATCTATCTGATTCAGACAGTTTTTCTTTTCAAGAAGGGCTTCTCTTGCCAGATCTTCTCTCTTTTTCTCAAGGGCCAGGCGGGCTCTGCTGTCCCAGCGGTCCAGGGTTTTTTCAAGGTACTCTTTTTCCCTGTTGATCTCGGCTCTGGATGCCATTTTACCGGCACAGGAAGATTTCAATTCAACAAGAGTGTCTTCCATTTCCTGTATCATCAGACGGATCATTTTTTCAGGTTCTTCAACCTTATCCAGCAAATCGTTAATATTAGAATTCACGATATCTCTAAATCTGGAAAAAATACTCATACATTCCTCCTCAAGTTTCACTCCCGGATTCGATTCCCGTTTGGAAGAAAAACTCAAATTAATAATTTTGTTACTAATCACATTGCAAGAGGCGTGCCAATTTCTAAAACAGGTATTCTAGGCACCCTCAGCACTTTGAATCAGAATTCTATTGGTATTTTTTGCCATTCATCAGTACAATAGGCCTATGAGTCAGAATTATACATCAAGCAATGATGCATTGGGAGAATCTCCCGCCTTTATGGATTTTCAACAGAACCTGAGTCTTGCTGCCCGGGTTGATCGCCCCATACTCCTTATCGGAGAGAGAGGAACAGGTAAGGAACTGGCAGCGGCCCGGCTCCATTTCCTTTCGGACAGATGGAAAGAACCATATGTTCCGGTTAACTGTGCCGCACTCCCCCCCAACCTGCTTGAATCAGAACTCTTCGGTCATGAATCAGGCTCCTTTACGGGTGCCGCAAAAATGAGAAAAGGACGTTTTGAGGAGGCCGACGGAGGAACCCTTTTTCTTGATGAGATCGGGCTGGTTCCTATGGAAGTACAGGAAAAAATACTCAGAACAGTTGAGTACGGCCGTTTCAGCCGTGTGGGCAGCTCCCAGGAAAAAGAGGTGAATGTCCGAATCATCGGTGCCACAAATGCCGATCTTCCAGCACTTTGCCGCCAGGGGAAATTCAAGGAGGATCTTCTGGACCGCCTCTCCTTTGAAGTACTCTATCTCCCTCCTCTGCGCTACCGTTCAACGGATATTACCCTCCTTGCCTCTCATTTTGCCATGCGGATGTCCAGAGAGATGGGTAAGCTGGATGTCCCCGATTTCTCTCCCGAACTGATTCAGAAGATTCAGGAGTATTCATGGCCCGGGAATGTGCGTGAATTGAAAAATGCAGTTGAAAGGGCAGTATATAAGACAGAAGGAACCCTGATCGAAGATTTGGAATTGGATCCCTTTAATAATCCCTATCTGGTTGATTCCCGAAGCTCTGTGGAGACTTTTAAAAATGGGGGAGAGTCCTCTTCACAACCAGAAAAACCTGGAAAATCAGAAGGATCAGAGGGATCAGACAATTCACAGAAAAATGAGTATGAAGTAATCCCTCTGGAAGAATACAGAGACTTTATGTTGAAACTGGAACTCCAGTTTATCCGCAGAGCACTGGAGGAGAGCCGATTCAGCCAGAAAAAGGCTGCCGAGGCTCTCGGACTGAGTTATGACCAGTTCAGGGGGCTCTACAAGAAATATCAGTCCTATCTCAGTGAGGAAAAGGGAGAAGAAGAGTAATTCTCAAATCTCAACGGCTTCCAGCATCACCGCAGCATTGTAGGAGCTCCTTACAAAGGGAGCGCAGGCTGCAGCCTTGAATCCCATGGAAAGCGCTGCCTTCTCATATTTCTTAAAAGTATCAGGGCTGATATATTTTTTTACAGGCAGATGCTCTTTTGAGGGGCGGAGATACTGTCCCATAGTAAGAAAATCACAACCTGAACTGCGTAGATCCTTCAAAACCTGAAGAACTTCCTCTTCACTTTCACCAAGCCCGAGCATAAGACCGGACTTTGTATAAATAGAAGGATCAATCTCTTTTACTCTGGCAAGTACTTCAAGAGAACGCCTGTATTCTGCTTCCGGCCTTACAGTTTCATAGAGAGAAGGAACAGTTTCCACATTATGATTCAGAATCTCAGGTCCTGCCTTGAGAACGGTCTCCAGAGCCTGCCTGTTCCCCTGAAAATCAGGAATGAGAACCTCGATTCCCACAGGAGGATCAAGAGAGTGAACCTCATGTATAACTGACGCAAAAACCGAAGCTCCACCGTCTTCCAGATCATCCCGGGTTACCGAAGTAACCACAGCGAATTTCAAACCCAGTGCCCTTACTGCCTCAGCCAGTTTGGCAGGTTCTTCCGGATCGGGACATCCGGGTGTTCCTCCCGTAACATTGCAGAAGCGGCAGCCCCTGGTACAGATACTCCCCAGAATCATAAAGGTTGCAGTTTTATTGCTGTAACACTCCATTCTGTTGGGACAGTTTGCCTCTTTACAGACAGTATTAAGGGTGGAATCCTTTAATAGATCCTCCACATAGGCAAGATTATTTCCCCTGCGTATCGGTATTTTAAGCCATTCAGGTTTTCTTAAGGGTTTAGCTTCTGCAACAGCTGTATCTATATTGTTATCTGCCATGAATAATCTCCATTGAATCGTAGGAATAAACCTCTTTATAGATTTCGGCTATCCTGGGTATTAATGCTTCAAGATCCTGAGTTTTTCCTGTAAGCTTCTCAAGAGAGGTAACCCCTTTATCTGAGATGCCGCAGGGAACTATCCATTTGAAGTGTTCCAGATCTGTATTTATATTGAATGCAAAACCATGCATTGTAATTTCACGTTCTATGGCGAGTCCGATGGCAGTGATCTTGTCATTACCCACCCAGACACCCCGATGCTTATCGTAACGATCCGCCCGGATTCCATATTCTCTGTCAAGAAAACGGACAAAAACCTCTTCCAGATTAAACACAAACTGCTTAACCCTTCTGGAAAATGCCGCAAGATCAACAATCAGATATCCTACAAGCTGTCCGGGACCATGATAGGTGACTTCCCCGCCTCTATTTGTTCTGATAACAGGAATATCCATTGATTGAGCATCAATCAGGATATTATGTTCCTGTTTCCGTCGCCCTGTTGTCAGCACAGGCGGATGCTGCAGGAGAATAAGGCAGTCATTTATCTCCTGATTTCTTCTTTTTTCTACAAGCTCATACTGCCATTCAAGAGCCTCTTCATAGGGAACCGTTCCCGGAGTATACACAGTCAGTTTCATATTGTTATTGTATCGAGAGTTGATCATCAGGTGAAGTCCGATTCACTTAAAAGCTTTACTTTAACAGGGAGTAGATGTACTATCTTCCACATGGATTATATTCAAAATAAAACAGCCTGTAGGATAAAGCATCACTGTTGAATATCCGCTCCTTCATAACAATACTGATTATATTCAGCATCAGCTGTATTTCTCTCTATGCTCAGAACGATCCTGAAGCAACTCCCCATTATATTATAGATAATTATGAATATGAAATTGATGGAATCAGCCGCCCCTGGGCTATAGATAACTATCTGAATGCTCCCGAAACTGCCGAGTTTTCAAACTATGAATCAATGCAGAAATTTGCCTTGAAAATGAAACAGGATCTTATCAATCTGAGAATATTTAAAACTGTAGAAGCAGAACTTATTCCATCAGAAGCTGATCTGGATGATAGCTCAAAAAGATATACCCTTAAAATATCTGTCATAGACGGATGGACCTTTGTCCCACTTTTAATTCCTATCTTCAACAGTAACGATAACTTCTCTCTGCAGCTGAAAGTAAATTATGCCAACTTTTTCGGGACTCTGGTGAACTTCAGAATAGACGGTGATTTCGGAGTAGGCATTGATCCTGTAACCGACAATTTTGGAATCAATTTCTGGAATGTGGAGACCAGTTTTTCGAATATCAATATAAAAGGGATCTCTTTTACGGTCTCATGGATTCAGGCTTTTGACCGTGCAATAAAGAAAGATGGAGTTGAAGTTATTGAATACTATACATTCAATAAATCTGATTTCTATATAGCTACAAATTTCGATCTTGGATCAGATTATTATTATGAAGCGGCCCCGACCTTTGAACTGACCTACAACTATCGTGATAAGATAGGCATGGGAGAATCCTATATAAAAAAAGAACCTCAGTCCTATGGTATTTATCAGAAGGGAGGAAGGGATCAGATTAACTGGGTAGGTAATTTCCAGGATGGTTTGCACTGGGAGACTGAACTGATAAGCAGAATAGTCCCTGAAGACGGATTCAAGGGACAGCTCCTGTTATCAAACAGATGGTTCACCCTTATAAATAATAATATGTCATATGGAAACAGGATTTTAGCATTCACAGCAATCAGGGATGAAATTTATGAACTGGGTGAATATATGAGGGGTGTTCCCGACTTTAATCTATCCGGTATGCAGGGAGTCTTTTTCAATAACAGCCTTCCCATTAAAATATTCAATTGGAAAAATGTGATGGAAGCACAGCTGCAGCCTTTCAGTGATTTCGGCATTGTATTCCCTGCGGGCAGATCCTTCTCCCCTGAAAAAGATATGAGAATGACACTGGGATGTGATTTCCTTGTATTTCCTGAAAAACTGACCTCAATAAACCTGAGAACTACCGTTGGATTTGATCTTTTCGGACCGGGAGATCTATCAGAACGTTATGAGATACTCCTCTCAACATCCCTCTTTTTCTAAAAAAACAGTCTACCGATTAACTATCTCAGAATTGAAATTCCTGTGGTCTTTCAGAGAGAATAATTGAAGTGGATTCCAGTCTTCCATCCCTGAGATATACCACATCATACTCCTCTCCGGGACGTGAGACCTCCAGAACAGAGAAATAATCCAGTACATTCTTGATCTCTTTTCCATTTATATTGGTAATAATATCTCCTCCCACAGCAATACTGTTCAGCCCCAGACCGACACCACGTCTCTCTGTTCCGCCTCTGAGCCCTGCATTCTCAGCATTCCCGCCAGCCAGAACAGAGGTAATAAGAACGCCGTAGCGTATAAAGGGTATTTTCAGCTGACGGGCCAGATTGGGGGTCAGAGAGAGGGCTTCAATATCAATCCAGCCTCTGTTAACCCTGCCTGCTTCAATCAGTTCAGGAACAATTCGCAGAGCTGTTTCCACAGGGATGGCAAAACCGATCCCCACACTGCCCATTCCACCGGGACTGATAATCATTGTATTAATCCCGATAAGCTCACCTCTCGAATTCAAAAGCGCCCCTCCGGAGTTGCCGGGATTGATGGCCGCATCAGTCTGTATCATACCCTTCAGCAGAAATCCTGCTTCAGTCTGGAGAGGCCTGTTCAATCCTGATATGATACCTGTTGTAAGGGTCCCCTCAAGGCCGAAAGGGTTACCCAGAGCCAGGACCTTCTGCCCTACCTGCAGGCCTTTGGAACTGCCGGCCTTGATAGTCTGAAGACCACGTCCTACGGGTTCAAATTTGATTACAGCCAGGTCATTTTCAGCATCGCTTCCGATAAGTTTTGCCTGATAATTTGAACCGTCATACAGAGTGACCACCACATAGTCGGCATCCGAAATAACATGTTTGTTTGTAAGGATATAACCCAGCCCCGAAACGATGACCCCCGAGCCGCTCCCTTCCTGGGCATAGCTTCCAACAAAACGGGAGTTATAGAGGTTGATAGTAGTGACATTTACAATAGCCCGGATATTATTCCGGTAGACTTCCATGCTGTTGATTTCCTGATCTGTCAGCCCCTTTGTCTTTATCTCAGGAAGAGGAGGTTCCTCAAATCCTTCTCCCAGCTCCGGATCACTCCAGGATGCAGAACTCAGGGCATCGACCCTTTTCTCGGTGGAGGATTCAGCTGCAGTCATACAGGAGAACAATGATATACTCAGGAAGCAGAGTATCAGGGATCTATTAAAAAAGTTCATTCAGGGCCGCCTCCGGGAGGAGCCGAAAAGACTCTCCCCTCTGATAATTATAAGAGGAAAGAGCCCTGAATTGAAATTTTATTCTGCAGAGAAAATACTTTCCAGTTCATCCTTGGTAAATTCGTAGGATGAATTGCAGTTATGACAGGTTGTTTTGAGAGGAAAAGGACCCTTGGTTCGGATCTCCGATTTATCATCTTTGTTCAAGCTGCCCAGGAATTTTTCAAACCTTGATTTGCTGCAGCCGCACATAAACTCGAACCTCTTATCATCAAGAATCTCGGGTTGAAAATCAGAAAAATAGGTATTGATAAATTCTTTTGCATCTGTTTCGGCCTTGAAATTACGGCTCAATGAAGGGATTTTCACTGCAGCTTCCTCCACCATCTCAAGCACCATATCTTCAGCACCGGGCATGGCCTGGAGAAAGAGTCCGGCCCCCCCTGTAATTTCGCCTGTTTTTTCAAGATGGACACTGAGATTGAAGACCGTATGAAGCTGTTCTGATTCTTCATAATAAGCCGCAAGATCTTCAGCCAGACGGCCGGTACGCAGCTCAACCTGACCGGTAAATGCACTCTTCTTCTCTCCGGAATAACGGGTTATAGAGAGAAAACCGGGACCGAAGAGGTCTGAAGTATCAAGGCTGTCCGGAGCCTTTTCAAGGGGGATTGGATTTTCCATCAGATAACCCCTGACAGTACCATGGGAGTCCGCCTCCACCGAGAGTCCCTTCAGAGGACCACCGCACTCCACCTTCATCTGAATTAGACCGTCACCCTTAAGTCCGGCTGCAATAAGTGCGGTGCCAAGATAAGCCTGCCCCAGAACGATACTCTCGAGAACACCAAGATCGTGGTTGTTCTGCATCTCTCGGAGGGAACGGCTGCCCTGGATCAGCACACCCCTGACTGCACCATCGGCCATTAAAAAATGGTAGCGCCTGTCCCGGGAACGGGCTATTATCATGGATTTTTTATCATCACCGGCGATTGGTTTTCGTATCATTTAATTGCCTCTTGAGCCTCACCGCAGCAGGCGGGAAGCATATCTTTCAAATCTAATATATCCCGAATCCAGGGAAACTTACCGCTCCCTTTATCCGGGCCGACCAATATGGCATTTCCCCCAAGACGGGCAAATGCCTCAAGGTTTTGTTCCTTGTCATCCAGAAACAAAACAGATTCTGCTGACTCATCCATATGAGCCAGAACCTTCTCATAGGCTGAAGCATAGGGTTTCCCCTTGAATCCGAGCCACTCCAAGGCATACATATGAGGGAAAAGGTCATTGATACCCAAAGTACTCAGTACACGGCGGGCATGAAATTCAGGACCGTTAGTCAGGATTTCAAGGCGGCAGGGTATAGATTCCAACATCTTTCTGAGTTCAGGATTTGCCGGGATAAAGGATTTCAGATCTTCTGGATGGACTATTTCCATATAAGAATCCACATCAGTCAGCCCATGACAGACCTGAAGCCATCTTAGAGATGTACCGTACTGAGAGAAAGATGCCTTACGCTGTCTGACAGCCTCTTCTTCACTGACCCCGAGCCTCTGGGAAACCAGTTTTGTGATGCGCCGGACCATTTCGTCCTCCACACCGCAGCGAACATCATAGAGAGTATTATCTACATCAAAGAGTATTGTTTTTATATCTGCATTTATATAATTCAAATCAAATCCTTATCTGCCCCGGCGATCATCTGTTTATGCCAGTCCAGAAAATAGGCCTCAGCCTCGGGATTATCTCCCTTCCAGTCGGCCAGAACACGGAATACAGGTTCAGTACCACTTCCTCTCATCCAGATGAACCCGCAGACAGCAGCCTCCGAATCAAGGAAACGAATGGTAAGTCCCCCTTTTTCAGCTCCACTGCGGAACTCAGCACCCACACCCTGTACAGATGAGATTCCCTCCTGGTTCCACTCTTCCCAGCTTACAATACCGAAGCGCTCAAAGAGCTCATCCTTCCGGCTCTCCCATTCCTGTGCAAAAACCGCTTCATAGTTTTTCTTCAGCAAAGCTTGATCCATACCCGTAATTTTCATAATGGCTCTTGGTTCAAAGGCACTGGTTGTTGTATAAGCAGGGAGTGACTCAATAATATCCTGCAGATCAAAGTCACTGCGATATTTATCGGACTGACCTGAGAGATGACACCATATTTCAAAGAGTCCGGGCTTATCAGGAGTGGTTCTCAGTACAAGAAGTTTAAGCAGAGCACCCAGGGTGTTGAGGGGGTCTCTTACTGCGGCAGGCCATGTGATGTTACCACCGTTTGACCCTTCACCCAGAATGCGGATCTGCCAGCCGGCAGCTCTCTGCTTTCCTGCAAGGTTGACCACATTGGCCTCACCCACTTCAGCCCGGAATGCGGTGCAGCCGAATGCTTCACAGATATCCTCAATTCTGCCGGATGTCGGACCGTTGATAGCGACTCCCGTCTGATCCGTCATACCCTCATTCCAGTATAGATAAGCAAGCTCAGAAAGTACTGAGAGTGCAAATACTTCCTGGGCCTCCAGAATATGTGCTTCACCGTCTTTCTTACTGAAAAAGACAAGATTTCCACGGTCTCCGTCATTGTCTGGAACATATCCAAGCTGAAAGGCCGGATCTGCAGAAGCCTCTTTTTGAAGAACAGAGCGGCAGAGATCCAGAGATTCGCCCTCTGGAACAATCCTGTGAGTAATCTGCCGTGGAATCCCGTTAACGACCTTAACTTTAACGCCCAGATCTTCAAGATACTCCTTATCCACCGTAAGAGTACGGGCACTGCCGTTGAGTTCTGCCACTACGGCAACAGGGTTGGCTGCGATCCCTTTTTTAAGAGAATCAATAAAACGGATGCGGGCATCCTTCTCTTCCAGACCGCTCATGACCCTGCTGCTGAATTCCAGATAAACTGCATAGGATTCTTTTTTCCATGCGGCGCTGGCATTATAGACAGCTTCAATATCGGAAACAGCCTGACTGTCACAGCGCTCCATCAGGGTTTCAAGAGCTCCATGATCTGAAAGGATTTCTCTATAGATTGTAATAAGCTCAGCAGCCTCTTCGCCCGAGAGTACACCCCCCGTATTCAGGCCGAATTTCACACCGTTATGCCCGATCGGGTTATGACTGGCGGAGATATAGATAAATCCGTCACACTCCGGAGTCTGTCCTGTATAACCCATAAGCTCGGGTGCAGCTGCAATAAAGAGATATCTGACTTCAATTCCCCGGCTCAGAAGTGCTCTGATCATCACATCCGCAATGACAGGACCGGTAAAGCGGGAATCAAGGCCCACCACAACAACAGGACGGGGGTTGGAGACTCGGCTGAACAGAAAGTCCATATAGGCTTCCGCCATGGCCGCTGCCAGCAGACTGTCTGCGGGGTTAAGATATTCTTCCCTGCTCTCCTCATCTCCATCAGGAGCAAAAACCTTTCTCCAGCCGGAAGCCGAGAGAATCATAGGCTCAAGAGCCTTTTGAACATCCTCAGGACTTATAATCTTTTCTGCAAAAGGCTTTATTTCAGGATCAGCCATAGGAAATGTGCTGACAGGGTCTATAATTATTGACATTGGTGCTCCTAATTAATCCCAGCTAAGTTCATAGCTTGAGACTTAAATCATCTTCTGATATTCCCTCTCCCGAGGGGATTGTTCTATTTACCCGGCGTCCCATAATTTCATCAAAAAAACGGGGATGCATACCTGGGGTCAGTTTTTTTTCTGTGCGCACTATACAGCAGTTTTCAGGGTTTAAAACAGTGCCCCTTTCGAGGGTGAAACTCGCATGTATGCTGCGGTTTGTTCTCCCGTAACTCATCTTTTCCGAAGGAGCAAGGATCTTCTGACCATGCCCCTGCACCGCCTTTATCTCGTCTGCTGAAAACCAGCTTTTCAGACATTTCTGCCGCTGCACCATATCCAGAGATTCCAACTCTCTTACTCTGGAACACATAAGATAATAATCTTCGGGTTCCAGGGCAATCGGATCGTCCAGTCCGTCCTCATTCCGGGAAAGGGTGAAGTGTTTTTCAATGGTCACCGCACCATAAAGCATGGCCACCGATGGGACTAGTGATGGATTCATGGAATGGTCTGAAATCCCGACAGGAACGGCAAGTTCTCTCTGCAGAAGAGGAAGAACCGACAGATTGTAATCCTCTTCCGGTGCCGGATAGGATGTTACGCAGTGCAGCAGGGTAAGATTTTTCCGTCCCAGAATATCAACGGCTTCTTTCAGATCTTCCATTCTGCTGACTCCCGAAGAGAGAATTACCGGAATATTCCAGGAGGCGACCTCCCTTAGAAGGGCAGTATAATTAACTTCAGGTGAGGCAATTTTCACGGTCTCCGGATTCAGGCTCTTTAATAGAGCGGCGCTCTCCATGCCAAAGGGGCTGGCAAGGAACCTCAAACCCTCGGCCTGACACATCTCTTTCAAAGAGGCATAGAAGGAGAGATCCTTTTCCAGGGATTCAAAGACTTCATAAAGAGGAGTATCTCCCCCGGGCAGGGGAACAGTACCGGTTTCCGGATGGAGTATCTCTCTGGCAAACACGATCTGAAACTTTGCTGTATCGGCTCCGCTGGATGCTGCCGCCCTGATAAGCTCTTCGGCCCTGCTTAGAGAGCCTCCATGAGCAGTACCGATTTCTGCAATGATATTCAATTTCAGTTAATCTCCACAGAATCAAAGGAGAGATATTCTTCTACTTCTTTAATAAGGGCATCATTGACCTGAGGATAGTTTGACTTCTCTGCATACATCAATTGATCAGCTTCAGAGAGTATTTGCGGAACAGTGATATTCCGCTCAGCTGCCACTTCCAGGATTCCCCAGCTCATACCAAGGGTATAGGGATAAATTCCGGCTTTATTCAGTTTATATTCCTTAACAAGAACCCTTTTTCGAATGCATTGAGCCTGATCTCTGCTGCAGTCGGGGAGAATCAGCAGAAATTCATCTCCACCCATACGTATAAAGAAATCAGTATTTCGAAGCTGTTCTTTGATCAGATCAACCATGGTGAGAATATAATGATCACCCTCTCTATGGCCTAATTCATCATTTACAGTTTTTAACTTATTTAAATCCAGATAAACTACTGTCAGTATGGAGTTGCGCCGACGGCTGAGGGACAGATAATTTTCCAGGATTTTTCTTCCGGTTCTTCTGTTCATACAGCCGGTCATTTCATCCATACTGGAAAAATGAAGCAGTTTCTGCTGATATCTCTGAAGTCTGTTGGTCCATTTGGTAACAAGAATTGAAAGAAACAGAATTATCAGCTGTGTAACCAGAAACGGGATAAACAGAGATTTTATAATATGATGGGAAAGTGATTTCAAAACCGGCCCAGGAGTCTCATATACAAGATAGTAGGAGCGTTGATTCAGACTCTTTTCTGTCAGAAATTCCCCTCTCTCTTCCGGGATAATCCTCTCCAGCTCAATCCTGCGATGCACATAAAGATTCTCTTTATAAGTATATGTACCACTGTCATTCATCTTAAGATGAAGCCATAATTCGGGCAGCTCTTTTGAAATAGTCTTGTTTTTCAATTCGGGAAACTGAAAGGCAAAGGTCGGCCTGCTGTCAGGAGAACTGAGAAAGAACCCTTCATTATTAATCAAATAGGTATTGAAAGACTCTTCGGGTAGTATTTCATATTCACCAAGACGATCCAGAATCAGAGATCCTCTGTAATCAAGAAGAAGATAGGCAATAATTTCACCGTTCCTCTCTGTAATAGCCCTGCCAAACCTGATAACAGGGGTATGAGGTTCTGTAACAACACCATTCTCTTCGGCCAGCTTCAATTCGGAGAAGTACAGCGAATAGGCATTATTCTTCAATGTCTGGAAATAGTATCCTTGAATACCCTTCCTCAGTTCATCCGCCGGGACAACCTGGAACTGTCCGTCCTTATCATAATACTTTCTGAATAATTCATCCCCATCAGGAGATACGATCTGGATATTCTCATAACGTTGAGTAAGATCACCGAGAAGACTTAAAAACCCGTAAAAAGCGGAACCTTCATGAAATGAGACCTCAGAAACTGATCTTTCTGTAAAATGATCCTCTACAATGCCTTCCAGAAAAAAGAGATCCTGAGAGACATCCCGCAGTTCAGTTCTGATCCGGGCCTGCTCAAACTCTATCATATTCTCCTGGGACTTCAGAATTAAAGCCAGATCCCCATTGTACTGATTATGATACAGATACGCCAAAACGGCCCCGTGAAGAGCCGTCAGAATCATAAAGATCATGAGAAATATAATAGTTTTAGAAACAATCCGTTTACTTTGCTTCATAGTCCTTAATCTCTATGAGTCAGAGCAGGACATTATTTTGGCCGTCTGATCTCAGAAAAACCTGTATATGGAATCAATTTCTCGGGTATCCGGATAGAACCGTCTTCCTGTTGAAAATTCTCTAAAAGAGCAATGATTCCCCTGGAAATGGCAATAGCCGTTCCGTTCAGGGTATGAACATAACGATTCTTGCCTTCATCATCCTTGTAGCGGATTCCCAGACGGCGTGACTGATAGTCGGTACAGTTGGAAGTACTTGTAACTTCACCCCAGTCTCCCTCATCACCACGTCCCGGCATCCAGGCTTCAAGGTCATATTTTCTGTATGCAGGTCCACCAAGGTCTCCTGTACAGGTATCAACCACCCGGAATGGAATTTCCAGACCGCCGAAAATCTCTTCCTCGATGGAACGGAGTTTCATCAGGAGCTCATCGGATTCTTCTGTTTTACAGTAGGCGAACATTTCAATCTTGGTAAACTGATGTACCCGGTACAGCCCTTTGGAGTACTGTCCTGCGGAGCCGGCCTCACGGCGGAAACAGTGGGAAACCCCGGCCATAAGAATGGGACCATCCGAGACATCTACGATCTGTCCTGCATGATATCCGCCAAGAGTGATCTCCGCGGTTCCTACAAGACAGGTTCCTGTTCCTTCGAGATTATAGATATTGGATTCTTCACCACGGGGATTAAAGCCGATACCTTCGGCAATTTCCTCCCTGGCGATATCCGGAGTAATGGTAATTATAAAACCGTGCTTCTGAAGAATATCCAGTGCATAACGGGTCAGAGCAAGTTCCAGAATAACCGCTTCATTTTTCAAGTAGTAAAACTTGGAACCCGAAACACGGGCGGCTGTTTCAAAATCAACCAGGTCCATGGCCTCCGCAAGCTCAACATGGTCTTTGGCTTTGAAAGAAAATTCCGTAGGAGGAGCACTCCTGTGAATTTCAAGGTTATCCTTGTCTTCTTTTCCAACAGGTGCATCGGGATGAGCCATATTGGGGATGAGGACAGCAGCAGCCTTCAGCTCTTTAAGAAGAACTTCAAGACGGGTTTCAACCTGAGAAATCTGCTCTTTCAGGCTCTTTCCCTCATCAATGAGTCCCTGACGTACTTCAGCCTCGAGTTTACCCTTCATTTTTGAAGCGTTTTCATTTCTCCGGCGGCGGAGATCTTCCAGTTCCTGTATAACGCCGTTGCGCAGATCATACAATTCTACAACTTTTTCAGCTGTGGCTGTAACATTTCTGTTTTTGATATTTTCCCGGACTGCATCCAGGTTGTCTTTAATATATTTAAAATCAAGCATAGTAAAATGATATTAACAGATTGGAATTTAATGTTCAATTCATTTAACCTGAAAAGAGGGGGTAAACCATACACCCGGTTGTTTAAATCAGGAGAAAACCATGAAACCTAAACTTTTGCTTATACTCATCCCCTTCCTATTACTGCTGTCATGCACAAAGCAGACAGAAAAGAGTGCCCCCGATATCAAGGGAGAGATCGTAAATATGGAAGGAGATGTCACCCTTGCTGGAAAAAGTACAAAAATCGGTGATCCAGTATCCGATGAATCGGTAATCCAGACAGGTGCTGACGGCTACTGTGAAATACAGTTTCTGGACAGTAATATCATCAGAGTATTCGAAGACTCAATTATCCGTATATCCTTCAGCAATTCTACAGTATCACTGGACAGAGGCGCTGCAGCGGCTGTACTCCGCAATCTCAGCAGTCTCATTCAGACAATGGATGATGTATTTACAATAAAATCAGGGACTGTAGTGGCGGGAATCCGTGGAACAAGCTTCTATGTGAAACGGGAAGATGCCGACACATCCTACTTCTGTCTCTGCAATGGAAAGATTCATCTCTCAGATGGAAATGATCAGTTCTCAAAGGATCTTGAGAGCACTCATCATTTGGCCGTCAGAATAAGCGAAAAGAACAGACAGCTGGAGGTGAGCAATGCCCCCATGCTCTATCATAGCGATAAAGACATGGAAGACCTTGCAGGAGTCATCGGACAGAAAATGGACTGGAATGCAGTAGAAAGCTACCACTGAACCCCAGCCCTCGGGTTCAGGAATCGTGATCAGCCAAGGAGTTCTTTTTCCAGCTGATCCACCAGTGAGGCAAAACGGGCAAGGGCCTTGTTGACGGCATCGGGCCTGCTCATATCCACACCGGCTGCAGCCAGAGAATCCAGAGGAAAACGGCTGCCTCCTGATTTAAGGAAGTTCATATAGTCTTCTCTCTCAGCATCTCCTCCCTCAAGAACTCTCTCGGAAAGAGCCATGGCGGCAGAAAGACCTGTAGCATATTTATAGACATAAAAGGCCGAATAAAAATGGGGAATACGCAGCCCTTCCAGGTCGGACACTTCATCAAGAACCACATGAGGACCGAAATATTTTTCCAGAAGCTTCCTGTATTCAGACCTTAGTGAATCAACTGTAAGGGGTTCACCGGCTTCAACGTTCTTATGACAAAGATGCTCATACTCTGCAAACATGGTCTGTCTGTAGATAGTCGCAAGTGCATCATCAATCTGCCGTCCAAGCAGATAGAGGGTCATCTCCCTGGATGTGGAGTGATCCATCAGGTAGCGCCCCAGAAGCTGCTCGTTAAATGTAGAGGCCACTTCGGCTTCAAAAATCGTGTAATTATAATTTTGAAATGGATTATTCCGTACGGAGTACCAGGAGTGCATGGAATGACCGCCCTCATGGGCGAGGGTGAAGACATCCCGGATATCATCTTCCTTAAAATTCAGAAGGATGTAGGGATCACCCTTATAGGAGCCTGCAGAAAAGGCACCGGAGCGTTTTCCCTTATTCTCATAACGGTCGACCCAGCCACCCTTCAGCCCGTCACCTAATGTCTTACCATATAGTTCTCCAAGAGGAGAAAGAGCCTTGAGAACAACTTCCACCGCATCATCATAGCTGTGTTTTACCTTCACATCCTGAATAAGGGAGACCTTTGTATCGTATAGATGAAGCTCATCCAGCCCCAGGACTTTTTTTCTGAGGGCATAGTAGCGATGGAGAGGTTCAAGATTGGCCGAAACTGATGCCACCAGATTATCATACACATCTACGGGCACATTATCGGGAAATAAACTGGCTTCTCTGGCAGAAGTAAATCCTCTCACTTTTGAAGTATAGATATCACGGAGAACCGAGCCGCCCAACAATTCACTCAGGGTATTTTTATGAGACTCAAATCCTTCATAAAACTGATGAAAAGCCTTTTTACGTACATCCCGGTCTGCTTCCAGAAGAAATACACCAAAGCTGGAGTTGGTCAGCTCCCTCTCTTCCCCCTTTACTTCGATACTGCCGAAGTTCATATCCCCATTGGTCAGTGCCGAAAAGGCTTTTCTGGCAGTACCTGCAGACTCAGCCTGCATGGCCAGAAGGGTCTCCTCTTTTTCTGAAAGGATATGAGGCTTATAGCGGATCAGCCGCTCCAGGGAGATGCGAAAATCCTCAAGAACAGGATCGTTCATATAAGAATCCAGGGTTTCATCTGACAATGCCTGAATCTCGGGCTTGAGGAAGCTTGCCTCGGCGCCGCTTTTTGTAGCCACAGACATATAACGGGAAAAACGGCCCATGGACTCACTGTCCGCCACATCCTCCTCTTTGCGGAGCATGGCATAATAACCAAGCCGTTCCTCCAGGATTTCCAGTTCATTGAAAAATTCCAGACAGGAGCGGAGCTGAGGCGCAGAATCTCCCAGAGTCCCTTTATAGGAAGTAATTTTGGGAATCAGGACTTCCAGTTGTTTCAGTCCCTCTTCCCAGGCTTCAGGCCCCGAAAACAGGGAGTCCAGCTTCCACTTATCTCCGGCGGGGACGTTTTTTCTCTCTTTTATTGCCATCCCGCTCATCACAGGGCCTCCATAAGGGTTCTCATAACTTTTCCGGCTTTCCCTCTGTGGGAGACCCGGTTTTTCTCTTCATCTGTCAGCTCGGCAGCGGTTTTACCTGAAAGTGCATCGATAAAGACAGGATCATATCCGAATCCTCCCCCCCCGAAGGGTGCTTCAGCAATGGAACCATCAAAGGCTTCCTGCACCGAATAAACCCTATAGGGAGCTGTTATAAGCACCATGGCACAGACAAAAAAAGCTGTTCTGTCTTCGGCACCCTGAATATTTTTCAATAACAGCAGATTTCTGTCACTGTCTGAGAGATTAACTCCCCCTTCTGAACCATAACGGGCGGAATAAATTCCCGGGGCGCCGTCAAGTGCCTGAACACAGAGACCGGAATCGTCTGCCAGGACCGGTCTTTTAACCAGATCATACAGAGTCTCCGCTTTCAAAAGGGCATTTTCCATAAAGGTAAGTCCCGTTTCATCACAGTCGAAATCCACTCCCAGATCGGAGGGGATGAGAATTCTATGGCCGGAGAGAATCTCCTCCAGCTCTTTTTTCTTATGCATATTGCCAGTGGCCAGTACTATTTCCATAAGTAGAAGATAATGCATCTCCCTCCCTGTGGGCAACTGATCTTTCCATTATCCTGCCGATACATCCGGAATTTTATCCCCGGCACATCCCAGACCCGGTGATAACAACCCTTTCATTCCGCTTACCGGCCCCTCTCCATATTCGGCTTCCAGATAATTTTTCAAATAATAGAGTCCCGAATCCACTGAGCCCTTGGGCAGTGTGAGAAGTTCAGATATATCCTCATTACTGGGAAACATGGGGATGCTGTTTATCTGTCTGTCCAGCCTTTTCAGCCGTCTCCGATACAATAGTATCTTCTCATCTAAACGGCTCAGAGCCTCAGTTTCTATCTCCTCGGATCTCTTTTTTTCTGTAAGGGTAAGTTTGTAATAGTTTTCACAACGTTTAAGTTCCAGCCCCTGCTTCCGCTCAAACTTTCTTTTCATAACTGTCAGAAGATGATCTCTGTACTTACCCGCCTCTTCCACAGATGGTCCCAAAAGGGGAAAAACGGAAAAATAATCATCTTCCGAAATAAAGACGACATTTTTCAGCACAAGGACAAGCAGTCTCTGCCGCAGGGCCTCAGTCCGAAAATCGGTTAATCCGGCATTATCCAGAATGTAGCTGATTTTAAGCAGAAGACAGGACTCCTGATGTTCGGCAGTCCACTCATATTCGATAATCGATTCCCGCTCACAGATCCACTCGGCCTGACGGAACTGAACAGCAGCCCTGTAATAGCTGAGCAGATGCCACTCGAGGACCTTATTCAGATATCCCCAGAACGATGGCCCCTGATAGCGGAAATTAATCAGTATATCCTGCATTTTCCCATGAAAGCCCAGCAGAAAATCACTCCAGTCCTCTTCACTGAGAGAGTGCCTTTTACCGGGATAGGAATAGACATGAAGACTAAGTTCATCCACAAGGGTCTGTTTCAGGGCATATTCCACTCCGCTTCCAAGACTACTCTGATACACCAATACCTGATGGGTCATATAATCCAGCATAGTTATGTTCCTCCGTCTTCACAGAGATACAAGATCAGTGCCAGAAGCAAAAAAAAGGGAAAATCAATCTGATTTCCCCTTTTCTATCCCATTTCATTAAGAAATCGTTAAGAAACTAATTTATAAAGCCCATGGCCTTGCGGAGTCTGCTGATTTTTGCAGAAGCAATGGTTCTGGCTCTTTCGGATCCATCGGCCAGTATCTTGTCGATATAGGATGTATCTTCCATGAGTTGGTTATACCGCTCTCTCATAGGAGAAATAGTAGTGTTGAGAAGATTGAAAAGCTCAGCCTTTGCTTCGCCCCAGCCCATTCCGCCGGCACGGTAACGTGCGGCCAGTGCATCCTGCTGTTCCTGAGTGGCAAAGAGCTTATACAGAGTAAAAACATTACATGTCTCAGGATCTTTTGCTTCTTCCATAGTCTGAGAATTTGTCACAATCTTGTTACAGAGTTTTTTCAGCTTTTTTTCGGGCAGAAACAGGGGGATGGTATTGTCATAGCTCTTGGACATTTTCCGTCCGTCCATACCAACAACCACCTGCGTGTTTTCTGATACAAATGCCTCAGGCAGAGTCAGAAGCTCTTCTTTATAATTACGGTTTACCGCCTGAGCGATATCAACAGCCATCTCTATATGCTGAACCTGGTCTTTTCCAACGGGCACAAGATTCGTATCAAAAAGAAGAATATCCGCGGCCATCAGGACGGGATAGGTATAGAGTCCCATATTGATATTGTGATCCTCAGGCTTCCCCTTCTCCCTGTTCTGATCAAGCTGTGCCTTATAGGCATGAGCCCTGTTCATCAACCCTTTGGAAGTGAATGCCATAATCATGGTGGACAGCTCGAAGGTTTGAGGAACATCAGACTGTCTGTAGATAAGGGTTTTCTCGGGATCAAGACCGCAGGCCAGCCAGCAGGCTGCTATCTCATATGTGTAACTTTTAAGAAGTTCGGGCTCCTTAATACTGTTCAGAGAGTGGTAGTCGGCAATGAAGTAACGGGTATCGTAGGATTCGGTAAGACTCAGAGCCGGTTTGATGGCTCCCAGATAGTTTCCCAGATGAGGCATTCCGGTGGGTTTTATTCCTGTAAGAACTACTTTTTTGCTCATTATAGAAGATCCTTTCTTAGTAAAGCTGATTGTACATCAGGCTGTCATTTAATGCGGGCGATTTTAACATAGTCCTTTATAAAAGGAAAGAGAGCGGAAAACCGCCCTCTAAATTGATGACTTCTTTGTTTGATTAGAACAAGTAAGCTATCTCCAATGTCATGTTTTGATTGTGTATTTCAAAAGAATCAAGTTGAGAGCTGAGTGCTCTTTTGTATAGGGCAGCAAACTGGATATTATTGACTTCATATCCAATACCGGCAGCAAACCCGATTCTGAAAAGATTATCCATATCATCTGATGCTGCAACTGAGGTCTCATAACCATCAGAATCTTTATATTTGATTTCACCAAAGGTATAAAAAAAATCAGGACCACCCATAATCAAGAATTTACCATTCCCCACAGGGAATCCCAGCTGAAGATAAACAGGTACTTCCAATGTATTCTCTCGCCACTCGTAATTGTAATCATAATCAGGAAAAGTCCTTCCTCCCGTTAAAGAACTGTAAAGGATTTCAGGCTGTATTGAAAACATTTTTGAGAAAGCAACATTTAATAATACTCCTCCACCGTAGGAGAATCCCAGTTTATTATCAACAATTGAACTGAGGTCTGTGACATCATTCCAATCTGAACCGGTATAGGATGACAAACCACCCGCCACTTTTAAACCAAACCTTGCCTGAGCACTTAGGAAACCAGCACTGACAAGTACTAATACGAGACCAATTAAAATAGTTTTTTTCATTTACCTACTCCTTTTATATTTAGATTTTGTATATTACTTTTTCTTTTAATATACAATCACTTTTTTTTAAACATCTCCTCAAGCTCTCCATATCAACTTCAAAATGGGAACAATATGCTCTGCCATCATTCTTAACCAGGAGATTTTTAGAGCTCAAGGCAAAAAGGACTGGTAAAATCAATTCTTTTCAGGCAAAATATCAGTATGGCACTGATTTTTGTAATTGAAGACAATGACTCGATACGGGAAGCTGTTTCAGGATATCTGAAGCTTTCTGATTATGAAGTGGAAGAATTTGATACCCTGGGCAGGGTTAAGGATGCAATAGCAGCCAAAAGCCCGGAACTTCTGATACTGGATGCCATGCTTCCTGACGGAGACGGTTTCGTTTTCGCCAAGGAGATCAGGCAGAAATCGGATATTCCTATCATCTTCATGACAGCCCGTGAATCTGAGTCGGATCGTATTACCGGATTTGAAGTAGGGGCGGATGATTATATCGTCAAACCCTTTTCTCCAAAAGAGCTGGTTTTGAGAGTAGGCGCTGTTCTGAAAAGAACGGGAACTGCCGTCCCTCAGAAGAAGATGCAGGGCTGGGAACTTGATGGTCAGATATTGACCACCGATGAAGATTCCCACAAGGCAATGTTGAACAACCAGCTGCTTAAACTTACAGCCGCAGAGTGGAAAATCCTCCTATACCTGTCTTCCAATGGTGGAGCCGTTGTCTCCCGGGAGCAGATACTGGACCGTTGTCTGGAATATTCTTTTGAAGGATATGACCGGACCGTGGATACCCATATAAAGAACCTGCGTGCCAAATTGCAGAATCCGGACTGGATTGAAACTGTGAGAGGCTACGGATACAGGTTTGCAGGAAACAGTAAGTGAGATCCATGCGCGCCAGAATGCTGGCGGCTTTTTTCCTTATTATCCTATTAAATACTGTTCTGCTTGTAATGTCCCTGCTGTTGGGATTCAGCAGTTCACGTAAATACTGGAACTATCTTGTAGAACAGGAATCCCATAAGGTTGTAATGGAATTCCTGACGGGTGTCATGGAGACAGGAGGTGTCCTGGATTCAGGCACTGCCTCCCAGCTCTTAAATGATTATGACAGCAGTCTGATCAATACTGCACAGCTTATCCTTTTTTCTCCTGAGGAGGAGGAACTGGGCGTCTGGATTAACCCGACCCTCAGCGACTATACTCCCCTGAAGGGTGAGATATCACTTGCATCCCCCCTTTATCTGAAAGATCAGCTGAGAGGCTTTGTTGAAATAGTCCCTCTTAAATTCAGAGACCTGAAACATAACAATATATTTATATCCCGCATCATTCAGCTTTTATTATTGGGACTTATAACGTCAACTGTGCTCTCCTTTCTACTGGCATACAGTATCTCAGGCAGATTTACTAAAGAGGCAAGAAATACAGTACGCTCTCTGATAAATCTGGCAGCAGGATCGCGGACTGAAGAATTCAAGAACACCCCTACTCAGGAACTGGCATCCATCAATGTAGCTGCGGGTTCTCTACAGACCATGCTCATAACAGAAGAGCAGCGTAGACAGCGATGGTCCACCAGCATAGCCCACGACCTCCGCACCCCCCTGACTGCCATGCGCACACAATTTACCGCATGCCGGGATGGAGCGCTTGTGCTGACAGAAGATCGCTGGGATAAAATAATAAGCGAACTTGAGACTATGGAGTCTCTGACAAGGGATTTTCTGATTCTGGGAGAACTGGAAAATGCCGGCCGCACCCTGTTGGTAAAGAAAGTAAAGAATGAAAGTCTCAGGCTCAGTATTTTCGACTCTCTCCAGCAACTTGCGGAATCACATCAGGTAAAACTGAACTGGGAGGCGTCGGTGGACACGGTGTTCTGTGATTTTGATCTATGCAGCCGGGCACTAGAAGCCCTGGTCAAGAATGCAGTACAGCACAGTCAGCCTCATTCCTCTGTGGAAATAAAGCTGAAAGGAAGCTCCGAAAGTCCCGTATTCACCATTCTGAATGAAGGACACATACCCATAGAACATCTGGATCACCTCTTTGATCCCCTCTATAAAACCGATAACAGCAGAAAAAAGCAGGGCAGCGGCCTGGGATTAACCATAGCCAGCCATATTGCCTCTTTCCATAAGGGTTCAATTAAGGTTGAAAATCTGCCTCAGGGGCTTGTCTGCTTCAAATTCAGCCTAAATCACGGCTGAAAAAGGACTTTTAAGAATTCTTAACATAGCCTCCTACATACTATCTTCACAGTAAGGAAGAACACAGAGCACCTAGGACTGTTAAAAAGGTGTTATTTTTTCCTTGCTTCACACACTCTTCACAATTCCTTCATATTATCAACAAATATGACTCCTAATATCGAGTTAATTGTATAAATTACGCAGGACGTATGTTCTGTAAAAAACAAGTAGGAGTGAAAGTAATATGAAAAAGACTATTGTTTTATTAACAATCGTTCTGGCTCTCGTAGCCGCCCCCGTTTTCGCAGAAACTGGATTTACTGGTTCTGTAGAGTTCAAATACGGTACTGACTTTTCTGATTTTGCAACTGATACTGGTAACGACACTAAAATTTCCCTCGACGGAAAAGTTGGTGAGTTCTCAACTATCTCTGTAGGTATTGAGGCTGATGAAAACTCTAATGCTTCTGCAACTCTCATGACTCTGAGCCAGGATGTAACTGGTGCCCTCGGTGTTGAAGGACCTGTTTCTTTCGCATATAAAATGGGTAAACAGACTTATCAGCCTGCTGACTACTCCGGTGTTGGTGGATACGAAGATGCTGGTAGAGATGCCAAAATCGGTCAGGGATATGAAGCTGATGACACTGATTTCACAACTAACTCAATGCTCGGAACAGTTCTGACATTCGGTTTTGCTGACATGATCATGATTGACGCCGTTGTATTCCCCGCTTCTTACTTTGAAAAAGCAGCAGATGCAGCCAACGGTTACTTCGATGCTGATAACTTTGCTGAGTTTGCAGTGAACGCTTACGGAACATTCGGTCCCGCACAGGTTTCTGTTTACTACACAATGTCTAACCTTTCTTACCTTGCTGACAGCGATGGCGACGCCATTGATGAAGCTGGTGACATGATCGGTGCCAACCTCGGTCTCGTTATTGACGCTCTTTCCGTAGGTGTTCTTTGGGAAACAGATCTTGAAAAAGATTTTCAGGCTGCTACTGGTGTAACTGGTACAAAACCAATGAATACTGAAATTGGTATTGCTGCTAAATACGTTATCGGTTCTGTAACTCCCGGTATTGCTTTCAAAACAGCTTTCTACGATGGATCTGACTTTGCTGCAGACTCCGGTCTTGGACTCAATGTAACTTGGGCCGCTGCCGAGATGTTCAATGTAACAGCTGCCGTTAAAAACTCCTTTGTTTTCGACGACCTGGGTGACACACTTGGATACGAAGTTGGTGTTGACTACACACTCGACGGTGTTAAATACAGCATCGGTTACACAGACGGATCTGAGTTCAAAGCATATGATGCTGAACTGAGTGACACTGGTAACATGTATGTAAAAGTTGGTGCTTCTTTCTAATCAGTTCTCTGATTACTTAGATTGCTAATATCTGCTCCCTTCGGGGAGCAGTTTTTATTTATAAGTAACAAACCCTGCCTTTCGGGGGTTTATATTCTGTGATATCCTGCATATCTCAATTTTATTTCTGAAGGAAAACCCATGAAACGGATTTTAATCCTCCCTCTGATTCTTATGACACTGCTTATCTTGACTGCCTGCCAGAGTACTGAATTTACTCCCGACACACCTGTAATAGAGAAAACTGTGGGGGATATTGTATTTCAACTCCGCTATGTGACAGAGCAGGAGAGCCGGAAACGTTTCGGAGATGATTACAACCCCTACTATAACTACCCCGGGAAACTCCCGCGAAAGCAGTTCTTTGTCTTTGACACCACCATCACAACGATGAGCTCTGAAGTGGAAATTAAACTCAGGGATATTACTATTTCACTTGACGACCGCTCAGAATCAAGAGCCCGTTCCCGCCGGACATTAGACATCGACTGGCAGCCCTACTATGACAGTGACTTTGAACAGGCACAGAAAAAGGCAAATATGAAGAAAACCATGAGCGGGGACACTATCATCGTCACTCCCGATCAGCCTTTCAAGGCCTGGATTGTATTCCTTCCCTCTATTTCAAGTGATTTCCTGCAGAATATTTTCCTGGTCCCCAAGGATGGGCCCGCTAATGCGCTGATCCGTATACCTGCTAAAACTGACAGTGGAGATGAGGGTATTGTTGAGATAGAGATGAATATGGGAGAGATGGCAGGAACCGCTGCCCAGGAGGAAGCGACTCCCTCTAATACGGGAATCTTTGAAGAGTCCTGATTTAAATCTTCAGATTAGAATGTGCTGTCGCTGAAGTATTCCTTCAGCCAGAGGATCATCTTTTCTGAACTGAATCCGAGCATACCATCCTCATAAAGATGGTCGGCTTTGTTCAGGTATCCCTTTGGATCCTGCACAACAGGTGGGGGTACGGCAACAGTGTGCATCCCTGCCTGATAGGCGGCCATGACACCTACGGGTGAATCTTCAATAACCAGACAGTTCTCGGGTTTTACAGCCAGCCGTTTAGCCGCTTCCAGAAATACATCGGGAAAAGGCTTGCCCTTTTCCACTTCGTGAGAGGACACTCTTACAGGAAACAGCTCCTGAATCCCCGTGAGGGCCGTCATTTCCTCTATTATATGGTTAGTGGACCCTGAGGCTATTGCAATGGGTATGGCCTTCTCTCTGGCCCAGCGTGAGAATTCGATCATCTCGGAAAAGGGTTTGAGTTCGGCTCTGGCAATCTCAAGAAATGTTTTTTCCTGGAATTCTTTCATTTCATCGAAGGAAGCTGTTATACCGTACTTCTCCTGTACATAGGGGAGAAAGGTGACGGCCCCCATACCGATACAGGCATCGTGCTCCTCCTCGGTCATAAAACCACCGAAGGCGGCTATCATCGCAAGGTCGGCACGCAGCCAGCAGGGTTCGGAATCCATAAGGGTCCCGTCCATATCAAAGAGAATGGCATCAAGTCTGCTCATTATTTATTTTTCCTTATTTTCTGAATCCACAGGGAGCTCTGAACTCTCAGGTTCAGCATTGTCCGTCTCAGGATTGTTTTTTTTCTTTCGCCTTCTTGTATTAAGTGCCTTCCCGCTGCTCATCAGAATGCTGACGGGTTCCAGGGTTTCAATATTGGCACAGATGATTTTAATGGCTTCAGCAAGGGGAACTGCCAGAAACATACCCGGAATACCCCAGATCCATCCCCAGAACACCAGAGAGACCAGGATAATTACCGGGGAGAGGTCCAGCTGATTCCCCTGCAGTTTGGGATCAAGGAAATTACCAAAAATCATCTGAATAAGGGGCATCGTGATAAGGGTAGCCAGAATTGGGTTCCACTCGGGATAAAACTGTATAAATGACATAAGTATTGTTGCAATCATGATCACAGTGGAGCCGATATTGGGTATGAAGTTGAACAGGATGGCCAGAAAGCCCCACATCAGGTAGAAATCAAGACCAATGAAATAGAGACATAGAGCCACAAGAGCACCCGTGGCTGCTGAGATTCCAAGCTTTACAGTCAGATATCTGGCGATCTGTGATGTAATTTTTTTGATGATTGCACTCAGACGGGTCTGAACACTTAACTTGGGAAAAGCCATTTTCATTTTTCGCTCAGACAGGGGATTTTCAAGAAGCATGAAAACCACAAAGAAGAGCACAATAATCAGCTGACCCGCAAAATTCACAAAGGAGATCGAAATATTATAGACTCCGGTTCTCAGGCTGCCTGAGATCTCCATAAGCTCCAGAATATCATCGGGCAGATTATAGCGGAGAACCAGCTCGTTGATAATAATGCTGAACCTGTCCTGATAATAACCGATGACCGAAATAAACGAAGTTATACTCGTATAGAAAAACCAGCCGATCACATAGAGGACCACTATAAGGATTATGATAACCAGCAATACAGCCAGGGTTCGTGATATTTTTTTATTAAAATGAGTGACCAGTGGGGTAAGAATAAACGATAGAAGGACCGCTATAACCAGGGGTAAAAATACCAGCTGCATGACATGGAGTACAGCGCCCAGGGCTATGAGTGTGAGTATTCCCAATAGAACTGTATTCATTCTTATCTTCATAGAATGGATAATAAACTATTCTTTCCATCTGTACAAAGCCTCCCCTTTCATTTCCCTCCCCTTTTCCGCTATTATAAGCCCGTGAAAGAAATAAACTTCAATACCATCAAATTTGTAATGAGTGGGGCCTATGTAAAAGCACTGCCCCAGGAAAATGGAATAGAGATAGCCTTTGCCGGCAGATCAAATGCTGGTAAATCCAGTGCTCTCAATGCCCTTGCCAACAGAAAGAATCTTGCCAAGACATCATCAGTACCCGGCAAGACGCAGCATATTAACATGTTCAAGGTTACCGATGATCTGCGTATAGCGGACCTGCCGGGATACGGCTACGCCAAAGTTCCCCCCAAAGAGAAGAAACGCTGGCAGCAGGAGATGACCGACTACATCCTCAAGAGAGAGTCCCTTGTGGGAATCGTGCTGGTAATGGATATCAGACACCCTCTGACAGAGCTTGACCGGGCTATGCTTGATCTGGCAGTTACGGGGGATAGAGAAGTTCATATAGTGCTGAGTAAGGCAGATAAGATAAAGAGCGGTGCAAGACAGAAAACACTGAGTGAAATGAATAAGGCTCTGAAGGGACTGCCTATTCCCTGGAGCATACAGACCCTCTCTTCTGTCAAAAAAGACGGAGTAAAAGAGCTGCGCCAGCAGATCAGTTTCTGGTACGATCAGGATTAATGTATAATGCTGTTCTTAATTGAACAGTCCTATGGTAACCAATGATCTGCTGAACCGGGGAAATCAGATCCCCGGGGTGATGGGTTTCAGATATTCTGTGCGGATACAGGTATCAAAAAGCTCCCTGGGCATGAATTCTTTTTTCTCTTCCATCCAGCCGCTTCTGTCGCGAATAATTTTAACCTGATAACCGTCTTTGTTTTCTCTCAGGACTTCCAGTATATCTTTCCGTCCGGGTGTGCCTTTAATGCTGTAAGATTTCATTTTGAACTCCTCTGCTGTGGGGACTGATTTGCAATCCCGCTGTTTTAATTCCACTCCCGATTATAAAGCTGAAACACAGCTTTCCAGCCTAATAAGCCCGGAACCCGAGGGTGTTATTCTATTTATCGGCATTTTAATATTCTTTTTTAGCATTGCTTATTTACTCAATGGGGCTTGCCTTTTGACTCAGTGTTTGAAAAAATGCAAATATGCCGGTAATTATATTGGGTGGAATCAAACACACAGGGAAATCTACAGTAGGACATATTCTGTCCAAAAGACTTGAACTCCCCTTTCACGACCTGGATGATCTCATCCTGAAGATACTCCCCTTCAAGTGGTCTGTCAGAAAATGGTACAGAGAAAAGGGGGGCGATGCATTTATGCAGAAGGAAGCCCAGGCCCTGAGGACTTATCTCGGGGAGTCTACTGAGGATGAACTGAGTATTCTCTCTCTGGGAGGAGGAACCCTGGAAAATCCTGAAGCAGTTAAACTGCTCAAAGATGCGGGTGCCCGAATCTTTATACTTGATGAAGAAGAGGATATCCTCTTTGAGAGAATCATACGAAAAGGCATTCCCCCCTTTCTGGAGGGAGATGATCCCAAAACCTCTTTTGGTGAACTGTATAAAAAAAGAAGAACGACTCTGCTTGAGCAGGGTGATCATATAATTAATATTCACGGCCTGGATCAGCAGGAGTCTGCTGAAAAAACGGTTCAGGTCATCAGGAGCGTATATGGGCGGTAACAGTTTCGGAACAGCATTCAGAATTACCACTTTCGGAGAATCCCACGGTAGGAGTGTGGGTGTTATCGTCGACGGCGTACCTCCCGGACTCCCTATCTCAGAAGAAGATATCCAGCCGGAAATGGACCGCCGGAAACCCGGTCAGTCCGACATAACGACTCCCCGCAAGGAGAGTGATGAGGTGACCATCCAGAGCGGCACCTTTGAAGGTAAAGCCACCGGTACCCCCCTGATGATGATACTTCACAACACAAATACAATCTCAAGTGATTACAACGATGTGATGGATAAATACCGTCCGGGTCATGCTGACTATACCTATCATAAGAAATACGGTATCAGAGACTGGCGTGGCAGCGGCCGTGCGTCGGGCAGAGAGACAGCAGCTCGTGTTGCAGCCGGCGCCATAGCCAAGAAGATCCTCAGAGAAAAGGGAATCACCATTACCGCCTACACACTTGCCGCGGCAGGAATCAGATGCGAAAAATATGTTCCGGAACAGATTGAGAAGAATCCAGTAAGAGCCTGTGACCCCGATGCTGCAGTAAAGATGATTGAGGTTATTGAATCACTTATAGACAAGGGCAACAGCGCCGGTGGAATCATAGAGTGCAGAATAGAGGGAGTATCTCCGGGTCTGGGAGAACCCGTATTTGATAAACTTGAGGCGGATCTTGCCAAGGGAATCATGTCCATCGGCGCCGTAAAAGGTTTTGAGATCGGTGAGGGCTTTAAAGCGGCGGATATGTTCGGAACAGAGCACAACGATGATATGTCCTCTGACGGCTTTGTCACCAACCATGCCGGAGGAATCACCGGAGGGATCTCAACGGGTCAGGAAATCATTTTCCGTGCAGCCGTGAAACCCACGGCTTCGATCTCATCTCCCCAGAGTACGGTCAATATGAAGGGTGATGAATGCGAGATTATCACAGAGGGCAGACATGACCCCATCATCTGTCCCCGTATAATCCCTGTAATGGAGGCTATGGCAGCCATTGTAGTGTGTGACCACTTATTGAGGTTGGGTGCGCAGAAAAGCCTTCAGATGACCTGAGCAGACTTTTCAATCAGGAATGCGGGCCGTAATAATCAGAGGAAGCTTCCCTTCCCCTGCAGGACTGCCATCATAGGACCCGAATGTCTCCCAGCCGGAATAACCTGACATGCTTAAGGCAGCCATGAGTGTTTCGGGAAGAAGGGGATAATGAATAATACTGTTTGTATATGTCTCCCCGCTGTTTTTTATTTCAAGTTCTGTAACAAAGTCAAGTTCCCCTACCAGTTCCCGGGCTTCGTATGTCCGTCTAAAAATACAGTTTTCCGTCTCAATAAGAGGAAACTTCAAACCATCATGCAGGATATTGTTGTAGTTGAGAATCTGCAGAATAAGAAGGCCCCCCGGTTTCAGTACTTTCGCTGTATCCTGCAGAAATTGGAACTGCTCATTAAAGGGAATATGTATCAGGGTATTCCCCAGACAGCTTAAAACGTCCTGGGATTTATCCTCATACTGATTCTTCATTTCACTCAGATTGGCGATTCTGAATAGATCATTACCCGGTAATCCGGCATCCGCGGCAGCAGAGGCTGCACTTAGAATCATCCCCTCATCAAGATCAAAGCCATGGGCCTGAATCCCCTCTTTCTGCAGATGCAGAACAAGTTCACCCGTACCGCATCCCGCATCCAGCAGGGTTCCTCCGCTGTTCATATTTTTTTGTACAAACCCGCTGCACTCTTCTGATAGGGGAAAAACCTCATCATAATAGCGGGACAGTACTGAATAAAAGTCCATAATAAGCTCCTGTTCTCTAATACTGTAGCTACTAAGAGTATAATACAAAGAATAAAAAAACCGTCCTGAAAAGGACGGTTTTTCCATATTTGATTAAATCTGATATCAGTCGTTAGGAGAGAAATCGGATTTTTCAGCACCACAGAGAGGGCATACCCAATCTTCGGCGATATCGGCAAATGCGGTTCCTGCGGCTACTCCGTTATCGGGATCACCATCTGCAGGATCATAAATATAACCGCAAACATCACATACATATTTCATTGTCATTACCTCCGGAAGCTTTGTGCTTCAATTTTTATTATAGTCATTAATCGTCCTGAAACAAGACATTTTATACTAGCAAGTGACTAGGCTTTCCACAAGCCGTGAAGATTGCAATACTCTCTGGCAGAAACTTCAGAAGCCTCTACACAGAACTCTGCAACAGGAGCATCTCCAGGTTTGAGATTCTGTCTGTATACTTTTCCGTCAGCAATAAGCTCAATCCACTGAATGGAGTGTTCTTCTGTCATTGGATGCAGTGTACTTCCGACGGTCACCTTGAATCCGCCATCAATTTTTTCAATCACAGGAACATGCTTTTCGGTTGAAGAATCAGCAGCTTTTTCTTCCTGCAGTTTCATAGGGTCACCACAACACACAAGTTCGCCACCACCCGCAGTCAGTACTTCAACAATATTACCACAGTGATCACATTTATATACCTGATTTACAGCTATCATATCTATCTCCTAATAAAAATCTATATTATTCCTGCCCTGTCTTTTCCATCCTGCCGAATCTCATATAAAGCCCGGGTGATATAGAACAATAGACCTGGGCGGAAAATTACCAGTTTTCACCCAGAAGCTCAAAATAAGCCTGAGGATGTGCACATGCAGGACATACTTCCGGCGCGCTTTTACCTTCGTAAATATAACCGCAGTTCATGCAGCGCCATACAACTGAAGAGTCTTTCTTGAAGACTGTTCCAGCATCAATATTTTTCTTAAGACCAAGGTATCTTTTCTCATGCTGTTTTTCTGCAACCGCAATGGCTTCGAAAATAACAGCTATTTGATCAAATCCCTCTTCTCTTGCCGTTACAGCAAACTCAGGATACATCACTGTCCACTCATGGTGCTCACCTGCTGCTGCTGCCGCCAGATTATCAGAAGTTGTGCCGATAACCCCTGCAGGGAAAGCGGCTGCTATTTCAACATCTCCGCCTTCAAGCAATTTAAAAAGCCGTTTGGCATGCTCTTTTTCCTGATTTGCAGTCTCTTCAAATACCCAGGCAGCCTGAGCAAAGCCCTCTTTTTTAGCCTTGCTCACATAGTATGTATAACGGTTTCTTGCCTGTGACTCTCCGCAAAATGCGGTGAGGATATTCTTTTCTGTCTTTGTCCCTTTTAAACTAGTGTCATGACCGGCTGAATTTTAATCATCCAGCCGGAACTTAATTTTCGCCTTCTTAAAGGTAAATTTCCAATCAAACTTTACTTTCTGCTTATTCATTCTATTTTTCCAGGCATTTACATTTT